>CAUZBV010000347.1:0-4642 GCA_963578115.1 Myxococcales bacterium | reverse complement strand
GATGCTGATGGGATAATTGGAGTGCGTCAGCCCAAAAAAGTGCCCGATCTCATGGGCGAGCACCCAACGCGGCGCATCCCGGGCCACAACGACCCAATGGCGGCGAGGAAAACGTTGATCGCGCCAGTGCACGCC
This sequence comes from Myxococcales bacterium, assembly GCA_963578115.1. Taxonomy (GTDB): domain Bacteria; phylum Myxococcota_A; class UBA9042; genus CAUZBV01. Next base: position 4,507 of record CAUZBV010000347.1, on the reverse strand, counting down.
GTATCGCTCGCCCGGTTCATGAATGTCGTCTAGATGCTCGACCAGGAAGACGTGTACTGTGCCTCTCGTATACGCTTTGCGGCCCAGATGGTCGCGCTCTCTCCGATCCGAGACCACCGCGAATCGACTTCCAAGGCGATGTAGTCCATTCAGTTGAAACCCGACGCCGAGGGCGGCAAAATGCTCATTCACTGCCTCCAACTGGCGCGCGAACCACTCGGCAGACTGCACAGGACCCGAGTCCTTAACCACGACATGCAAGTCCAGTCCCAAGCACATGGATACGGACGGTCCACACCCCGGCGCATCGTTGGCAAATGCCTCAAGCGACACCTCAGCGGGCACCGTTCGGGCCCCTGCGGTGCTCACACCGCCGAGCGTCATCACAACGATAAACAGAACGCGTTTCATAACGTGAATATACCATACGCGAGACTGCGCTCCAAAAATGGCACTGCTCTTTCTCGCCGCAGCCGGGTATTGGATCAGTGTAGCCAGGCGAGTGTGGTCGCGAGAAGTCGGCTCAGCTCCTGCGGGCGGACCTGCATTTGTATTTCCACTCGGCGTCCCCTCGGGTTGGCTGTGAGATGGTCGCCAATGGAGCCCATCCCCATCAAGCCCAACAGTTGACTTTGGAACGGGATCCCATGCAACTGGTGAATCCACCCAGTAATAACCGCTGCAGCGCCGACGTTGTTCATCAACAAATTGGCGCGCAGATCGATTCCTCGGTGGAAATTCGCGGCTCCAAGGATCACGCGCGTCTGCCTCCAGATGGGGTCACGGACCTGCCCAGCGCGCCTGAGGGCCTCCATATCACGGATGAACCAAACATCCATGTGCGTGGCAGCACGTGCCGCCAAGACGTCCATACGGCGTGGCCTTGCCGGCTCGCCATCGAGATTTTTCAATGCCTGCAATCGGTCCAAAACAACGAACAGATCACGCTTTTCATTGGCAAAGAGAAGACGGTCCCCCAGAGTCACGAAACTCCCTGCATCGCTGCCCGGAAACGTCCAGACAGGGTAGCTTCGGTACCTTGTTTGTCTTACATTCTGGGCCAAGGCGCGTCGTTCCGTCATGGGCCGGATGGGGCCATCCAGAATCACCACGGCAGCGTTGCTTGTCTCAAAGTCCACAGGAAGTCCGATATAGAGGCGTTTTGCTTGCGCCGACACGTTGAGCCCGGACGCACGCTCCAATTGGGTCAGGATAGTATCCCAAGACTCCGCCTTCTTTGCGGCTCTAACCACTCGACGGCATAGCTTCGAGACCCGACATTGCTGTAGGTTGATGCCCACCACCGTAGCGACATGGGTGGGCAAAAGGGACACAGCCTTTCGGTCTGTGTTTGCGAGTGCTTTTTCGGAAGCACTCGTCACCAAAATTGTCACAAGTACGGCGCCTAGCAGGCCCGTACTTCTTGAGAAAGCAGCCATACCTTGTTCTCCGGCACCACTACCCCTCCCTCGACCTGTATTAATGATATCGGTCCGAACTGACGGAAGTCAAAGAACTTTCCTGTTTTAGGACTTCACATGGAATAGGAAAGGTCGATCAAATGCCACGAATTCGATCCGTGATTTTGAACATGGAAACGGATGGGCTCGCCGGCGGTGAACCCCAGCGCAGCACGCCATTTAATGAAAAGGAGCCCGCTATCGGATGGGATGGCGATTGGCTCGGACCACACCAACGTTTCGCCAATCGTGATCGCCACCCACGCCATGGCCGGATTTTCTGCCGAAAGCGCGAAGTGCCACACGCGCCCAGTGACAAAACCATGGGGAGGCAGGTCATTGAGTAAAGCCTGCTCCACCGTCAAGGAAGCGCACTTCGCTGTATCCACGCTCAAGACGAGATCCTCACCAAAGAGCTCCGAAAGAAAGCCATCCCCCTGGACACATTCGTCCGAGACCTGCGTAGAAACCACAAAATCATCGGCCGGCTGCGCCACAACCACCCACGCCTCGTTGTGGATCAATGAAATGGGCTCATCCATTGCGCTCTCAGAGCCTGGCGTACCATTCTCCTCACAAGCGGAAAGAGGGCCCATTGGGAGAGCCCAAAGAATGAGTAGAACAGAAACCATCCGTGCTCTTCGTTTCACCCGACCACTATACCCTCGCATCACCCAAAAGAAATGCATATCGGGTGATTTGGTCAGGTCTTAACGCGAATCTACTCCCTTCAGGGCACCGCGCACTCGGCTACCCTCTGCGGATCGACGGGAAATGATTTGACAACCCCGTCGATCCTTCCCAAAATAAAAGAGTAGACTGGGGAATGGTCGCGGGCGGTCGGGGTCGATAGCGTATGGATGCTCCTGTAAAGAGGATGTTGTATCAAGGTGCTGATTATTCCGGCATCGTCGACGCACGCATGTCCCCGCTTCCCCACCAGTATTCCGACGCGGTGGTATCTTCCGTGCAACCCGCATACGACGTCACGTTGTCGCAAGAAGCCATGAAAGCTCGTTTGTTGGCCGCCACCGAGGAGAAGGTCAATCCGGCTCAGACAGCTTTTCAAGAGGAGCAGGAGCTTGGCGATTCATCACGCGAGTTGGAAGCCCTGGTGTCCAAGACACAGAACACGCCCTACAATGTAATGCGAGCCACCCAAGCCTACGACGCGTTCGCCAACGGTCGTTAACCAGCCTTTTCAGCATCTTCCAGAAGAGACCGCTCCACCCTCGTTTTCTGGGCTACTTATTCGCCAGCCACTCGACCCCTAACACATCCGGTGAACACGTGCGGAGTTGATTCAGAGTCTCCGCGGATGGTGCCTGCTCGACCGTAATCTTTGCCGAGGCAGCAAGCGCGCCTTCAAAGATTCGGTTCTCCATTTCCTGGACATTAATGCGCCCTTGTTTCAACACATCCAAGACGGTGGCCAAGACACCCACACGATCCAGGTGCCGCACAAGAAGTTGTCCCGTGGCCGCCGATTGCTTCGTCAAATTCACACAATTGTCGACGGAACCCGTGGACAACCACTCCGCAACGACCCGGACCACCTCGTCGGCTACGGCCTGCTGAGCCTGCTGCGTCGATGCGCCAATGTGATGCGTCCCGTAAAAACCGTCCAAGGCCGCCAAGGGATGCGCAAAATCGGATTGGCCCGACTTAGGCTCACTTTCGTACACATCACAAGCAGCTCGAATCCGTCCATCCGCGACGGCCTCGACCAACGCCTCTTCATCCACGACCCCGCCTCGGGCCATGTGAATCAAGAGGGCGCCCGGCTTCATGGCGTCGATCTCCGCGCGACCGATGAGATGTGTTGTTTCGTTCGTCTTGGCCACGTGCACCGTGACCACATCCGATCGGGCGCACAGGGCCCCCACAGACGCCATGCGCTCCAACCCCAGGATGGCCGCGTCTTCGTCGGTCAGCGACCGACTCCACCCAATGCATTTCATGCCAAACGCGTTGGCACGTTTGAACACTTCACGACCAATGCGGCCCAACCCGACAATGCCCAATGTGCGACCCAGAAGCCCGTCGGCTTTCGAGAAAGTCGCCTTGTCCCAGCGCCCATCACGAAGGGACGCCACGTTGTCCGCAATCCGGCGATCCAGAGCAAGGATCAGACCCATCGTCAACTCCGCCACGGCCACCGCATTCTTTCCAGGACAGTTGGCGACAAAGATCCCCTGGGCTGCCGCAGCCTCACAGTCGATGGTGTTGACTCCCGCCCCTGCCCGGACGATCACTTGAAGCCGCTTGCCCGCCTCCATGACGGCTGCCGGAACCTTTGTGGATCGGACGATCAGGACGTGTGCATCGGCGACCGCCCCGATCAACGCGTCGCCTTGCAACGAGGGCTCATACCGAACCGTCAGCCCAAGAGCCGAAAGCGCATCGCAGCAGTCACTCGGCAGCGTGTCGGCGATCAAAGCATTCATGGACAGTACACGTCATTCTTTCGGACAATGGCTTTGCAACTCTTCGTCCTACAGTACACGTCGTTGTTCCGGACGTACGCCTTGCAGTCGTCGGTCTTGCAATAGACATCATTCTTCCGAACGACCGCCTTGCAGTCGCCCGAGCGGCAATACACGTCGTTGTTCCGCACAACGGCCTTGCAATCCGACGTGTCACAGTACACGTCGTTATTTCGGACCAGCGCCTTGCAGTCGCCGGTCCGACAATACACATCGTTTCCCCGCACCAAGGCTTTGCAATCCCCACTGCTCCACGCACGGTACCCCGCTTTGATGGGTGGGACAGGGGCTGACAACAACGCGCCTAGGACAATCAAGAGTGCAATCAATGGTCTCGCTCCTCTGCTCGAATCACACGAATCCTCGTTTGATCCAAGTCCGCATACCAGGAAATAATTCCGCCATCCAGGATGCTAACACGGGTGAAACCATGCACCGTCTGTAGCCACTGCGCGACCTCCGTGCTCCGCATCCCATGCAAACAATAGACAACCGTCTCACGCGTTGGATCCAGTTTACCCACGGATCCTTCCAATTCATCGTAGGGGATATGAGTCGCTC
>CAUZBV010000346.1:0-4645 GCA_963578115.1 Myxococcales bacterium | reverse complement strand
GGATGGTGGGGAATACCGGACCCAGATATTGAAGACACAGGCCCAATTCTGGGGGGAGGAACGGCGACTGGACGGTCCGTGGCACGCCTTTGAAGGGACGGTAACGGTAGACCATGAGGTGACCAATCTCATGCCTCACTTGTTGGCCAAGCGCATCCTTCGTGCTCAGGGGAAAGCGGGTTCGTATACGATTCATTTCCAGGAACTTTTTACACCCGAGATATGGAATGAGGAGCGTTTTGGTTGGTTGGTTGTTACCCGAGGATCCAACGTGGTGGCCTCCTCGTTGAAGGCCAGCGCGAAGCCCACACGTTTTCGGCGAGTAAAGACGAAAACAGGCTCCTCGCATCGAGTTCCTGTGGAGTATGTGGTGTCGGCGTCCACCGACGTGGGCTCCATTAAGCTGACCGTCAAGACGCACTCCTCGGTGCACGTGGAAGACCTGTTGTCCACGTTGCCCAAACCCGCTCAACTGGTGCTACGAGCGTTGATTCAACCGGCCAATATCTATGACCGTGCGCGCCTACGGCTGACCCTTCCAGGATACAAAAAGACCTTAAAGGGCAAGGGACTCTCTGTGTACAGCGCCGTGTACGAGCGCTAGCCGCCTACAAGGAAAGATTGCAACCGAAGACGGCCAAGCGCTCGATGGCGTCCAAGCGTTTGGCCGATGGCAAGCGTTGAACGGAGCGGCGAAAGTAGCGGCACGCGCTGGTCATGTTGCCCAGCTTGACATAGGCCATCCCGATTTCCTTGAGATAGCGTCCGGAAGCACGGACACGATAGGCTTCTCGGTAGGTAGTGATCACGTTCGCCCATTGGCCCGCTGCTTTGTGGCTTCGCGCGCGATCCAAGATCTCCCGAATTGAAGGCATTGGCTGGATTGTTTTGGCCTCCGTGGCGTCGGATGGTTCGGTGGTGATCACGCGGGCTGATGCCCGTCGAGGGATCCGTTCTGAGGGCGTCGCTGTTGAGCCGCGTGTCCTCCTCCCTTTTCGGGAAGTGTTGGCGTTCTTCTTGGGGCTCTTCGCAACAGTGCGCGGTGTCTCTTTGTCGACAACCAACATCGTCACAGGCGGCGCGGCCTTGGGCTCAGACGCTCGCGTGGAACTGGGCGTCTCCGATGTGGTGGGCCGACCACCTCTGGCTACAGGCGGTTCCTTGGATTGCGCTGTGTCTTGCGGCGACAATCGCCGCATGGGCGGTGGCACCATGGCCGGCGCAGCGGGGGAGGGCGGACCCGGCAACTGTTCGTAGAGAACAATGGTTTCCCCGGTGCTTCCAATGGGGCCAATCGTAGGTTGGGACGACAACATGAGCAGATAGCTCGCAATGCCTAGGGCGACGATCGTCGCGAGCGATAGCGAGAGCCAGGCACGTCCCCGAGGGCCGGCGGTCCCGGTGGTGAAGCGCCTGGGCCGACGGTTCGTGGGCGCCTCGGTCGCCTCTGTCTCCAGCCGTTGCATTTCTCGTGGTGTGAGGTCCGAAGGATCTCTGTCCAGGGAGAAGTTCCGTGGCGTCACAAGGTCCAGAACATGGGGGGCCGGGAGTCCATCGCAGGAGGGATAGACATCGGTTTCGCTGGATTCCAGGAAGCGTCTGTGCCGCTCTGGGTTGTCGATTGGCTGACCGCCACCGGTCGTGCTTTCGGGCAGTGGCGTGTCGCCGAGCAAGCCCTCCAACCGTACGATCTCATCCAGCAAGGCCCGGGCGGAATCGGGTCGATGTTCAGGCTTCTTGGCCATGAGGCGCTGGGTGAGTCGGTTCATCTCGGGATGAATGCCCGGGACCACCAGGGTGGGGCAGGGTACCGGTTCCGTGAGATGTCTGGTGACCACTTCCATGGGTGACGATCCATCGAAAGGCAGCTGATCGGTGAGCAACTGATACAAAATGGCGCCCAGAGAGTACAAGTCACTGCGGGCATCGAGGACCTGGCCTCGTGCTTGTTCGGGGGACATGTATTCGGGCGTGCCACAGACCACACCGGCGATGGTTTCAAATGTCTCGCCCTTCTTGTGTTTTGGATCCGTAATCTTGGCGATGCCAAAGTCCAGCACCTTGATGAAATCCGGTTCCATCCGGCGCTGGGTGAGCATGATGTTTTCCGGTTTGAGGTCCCGATGGATGACGCCAAGTGCGTGCGCTTCGTCCAACGCCATGCACACCTGTTTCAGAATGTGCAGAATGCGGGCATACGAAAAGGGATGTTCTCGATACAACACTTCCGCGAGATCAAATCCATCGATGTATTCCATCGCGATGTAGAGGTGGCCGTCATCGGTCTGCCCGAAGTCGATAATCGTGATGCAGTTGGGATGATTAATCCGAGAAGCGGCCCGCGCTTCTCGGTGAAAGCGCCGGGTGAGCGTGGGGTCTTTCAGCAGATGGCGATGCAACACTTTGAGCGCGACGTCTTTGGCCAACGACAGTTGCTCGGCCTTGTAGATGGCGCCCATGGCTCCGCGACCAATTTGTTCGTAGAGTCTATACGAGTCGCCAATGCAGAGACCCACGAGGTTTTCGTCGTCCCTGGGTGCTTTGCTTGAGAACGGGCAACCACAACTGGGGCAGAACAGCGCGTTCTGGATGCATTCTGTCTGGCATGTGGTACAAGTCTTCATGGCTGCGTAACGGTCTCGTAGACGACCCATCCCCCCTTTCCTATGTAGCCCAGCACGGGTGTTGAGGCAAAAAAAAGGGCTGATTTTTTGGGATGGATCGGTGCGTTGACAATGGGTTATGTGCTGCCATCTGGTACAAGCTACGTGGGTGTGCCATCCTGGGCACGTGACGGGCTACAAACCTCAACTCTTTCGGATGTTCCCCGCGCTTGAAGAGCGTTTAGGCTGGGTATCACTGGGTCGTTTCCCCACCAGCGTGGATCCTCTGAACACGCTCGGCGCCCGTATCGGGGCGCGATCCCTGTGGATCAAACGGGACGATCGTACAGCGCGAGTATTTGGAGGGTGCAAAGTTCGGAAGCTGGAATGGACGTTGGGAGAGGCGCTGCGGCGCGGACGAAAACGTATCCTGACCATGGGGTCGGTGGGATCCCTGCACGTGTTGGCTACGGCCGTACACGCTCAGCGTCACGACCTCGTGGTGGAGGCGGTTCAGTATCCGCGTCCGATCACGGATTATGTGCGTCGAACCATGCAAGCCATTGAGGGGCAAGACATTCGAATTGTTTGGTGCCCCCAACGGATCCTGGCGCCGCTCCTTGTGGGTTGGCAGTACGCACGGAATTGGTCGTGGGCGGCGGAGGCGCGCAGCGAGTACATCCCTGCGGGTGGTTCCAATCCGCGAGGTGCGCTGGGTTATGTCGAGGCAGCCTTGGAACTCAAAGCACAAATTGATCGGGCGGAGAGCCCTGCACCGGCCGCTATTTTCGTCCCGGTAGCCACGGGCGGGACCATGGCGGGGTTGCTCGCCGGATGTCGGATTGCGGGGCTGCAAACACGAGTGATCGGGGTGCGCGTTGTTCCGGCCGACAATTGTCGAAGCGTTCGCATCCGGAACTTGGCGAATGGCGCTCTTCGATTGTTGCGACGGGCAGGAATGGAGCGCAACGTACCCCGAATTCAGAGCGAGGATGTGGCGATCGTGGAGGCGCCCACCAGTACTGCATACGGTGTGCCCACGGCACCCGGTGTGGAGTCCGTGGCCCTGATGGCGGATACAGAGCGCATTACGTTGGACAGCACGTTTACGGGCAAAGCGATGTCGGCCATGCTCCGGCGCTTGGTGGTTGACGCTGAGTTGCGGGAAGAACCGGTCTTGTTTTGGCACACGTACACGCCGCCGAGAGGTCAGCAGATGCAGCGAGCGCAAGCGGACATTGGAGTCCAGAATGTTCCCGCTGGCTACCGCCAATTTCGTGATCAGGGAATGAGCGTGTCGGCTGTGTCGGACCATTGACAAAAAGGACACTTGCGGTCTGACGCCTGGTGGGGTTATATCGGCCCATCTCAGGGGAGGGTTCACCGTGTCCATCAACGATCTCGCCGTCAAGACCATTAAAGGGTTGGCCATGGACGCTGTGCAGGCGGCGAACTCGGGTCATCCGGGCATGCCAATGGGTATGGCCGATACAGCCACTGTCCTTTGGTCGCGTTTCCTGAAGTTTGATCCCGACGATCCGAACTGGCCCGATCGCGATCGCTTTGTGCTGAGCGCGGGACACGGTTCCATGCTTTTGTACGCGCTCTTGCATCTGAGCGGGTACGAGGACATGACGCTTGAGCAACTCAAGAACTTCCGCCAGTGGGGGTCCAAGACGGCTGGTCATCCCGAATATGGCTTTGCGGGTGGGATTGAGACGACCACGGGCCCCTTGGGTCAGGGGTTTGGCAACGCCGTTGGAATGGCGATGGCTGAGCGACTCTTGGCCGGGCGATTCAACCAGCCTGGACGAACGATCATGGACCATTACACGTACGTCATCGCCGGTGACGGCGACTTGATGGAAGGCGTGTCCGCCGAGGCGGCTTCGTTGGCTGGGCACTTGGGGTTGGGTAAACTGATCGTGCTCTACGATGACAACGGCATCACCATCGATGGCGGCACCGACCTGACGTTCACTGAAGACGTTGGGGCGCGCTTTGACGCGTATGGTTGGCATACAGCACAGGTGGACGGTCAC
>CAUZBV010000345.1:0-4648 GCA_963578115.1 Myxococcales bacterium | reverse complement strand
TAGCCGCTCAGGGCGCCGGCTAGATGCCCCACCAGTGAGCTGGCCGTACGGTCATCAAAGACCACGGGGACCTGGCAGGTGGTCACCTGTCGGGCCCCAAGACGTCGAACCGTACGCGCTGCCGCAATTTGGCCGATCTCCGTCGCGGATTCGAGATCTTTCAGGTGCCGCCGTTGGGAATACCAGTAGTCTCGCTCCATGATTCCATTCTCGGTAGCCACAGGCACGACGTACCCTGAAAAATGGCTCGACCGATAACTCCCCGCCACGCCACCGGACGCTGCGTAGGCGCGATGAGCGGAGGAAAATCCAAACTCGGCCCCTTCGCTGTTGTCAATGCGGTCGTCCGACGACATGGCCGCGCCCTCGGCCTCCTTCGCCCATCGGGCTCCCGCTTCGAGATTGAAGGTCTCCGCCGTTGCATCCAAGAGGTCCGGTCGCTCTGCGTGAAACGCACCGCACTGTGCTGCATCCGGCAACCCCGCGAAGGGATCCTCCGCGATAACCTTGGCCATTTCCACGGTGTCTTTGGCCAGCTTATCGACCGTCTCTGGCCGCAGATCCCCCGTCGCTGAAATCGCTTGCCGCTGACCCACCATGACCCGGAGTCCCAATTTGCGCTCACGGGCCCGCTGGATTTGCTCCACCTCGCCCATTCGGACGCGCACGTGGCCGTCCAACACATCGTAGGCCACCGCATCCGCCCCGGACGCCCCAGCCTGCTCCGCCTGGGTTACAACGTGCTGCACCAAGTCCATCAGATTGTCTGTCATTTCGCCCTCCCTAGGCGCCTGTTCCACCCACGGTGATACCATCGACCAACAAGGTGGGAAGCCCCAACCCCACAGGGACCGATTGTCCATCCTTGCCACACGTGCCCACACCTTGATCGAGCTTCAGGTCGTTGCCGACCATGGTCACTCGTTTCAGCACCTCCGGGCCGCTTCCGATGAGGGTCGCCCCTTTCACGGGGCGTGTTATTTCGCCATTTTCGATTCGGTAGGCTTCGTTCATGGAGAACACAAACTTGCCACTGGTTGTGTCCACCTGGCCGCCGCCAAAATTGACGGCATACACACCGTTTTTGACGGACTTAATGATGTCCTGTGGATCGCTCTGACCGGACAGCATGAAGGTGTTGGTCATGCGTGGCATGGGGATGTGGCCATAACTCTCACGCCGGCCGTTCCCTGTGGGCTTCATCCCCATCAGCCGTGCGTTAAGCTTGTCATGCAGATACCCCACCAAAATCCCGTTCTCGATCAGAACGTTGCGCTGTGTCGGTGTCCCTTCATCATCCACATTCAAGCTTCCTCGCCGTCCGGGAATGGTGCCGTCGTCGACTACGGTGCAGAGAGGATTGGCCACCTGTTTGCCCAACATCCCCGCAAACGCGCTCGTGCCCTTTCGGTTGAAGTCGCCCTCCAGCGGATGGCCAATGGCCTCATGGAGCAACACTCCCGGCCAACCGGGAGCCAGCACCACCGGAAAAGTGCCTGCCGGCGCCGCGTCCGCGTCGAGCATTAAAATCGCCTTTCTGGCCGCCTCTCGGACCCAGTACAAGAAACGCTCTTCCGCGTCGTCCGTCGGCTCAAAGAACCACTCAAAGCCCACGCGCCCCCCCCCGCCGCTGGACCCCACCTGGCGGTTATCACCATCCACCGCGACGCACATAATGTTCATCCTGCACAGAGGCCGCTCATCGCCTACGATGCTGCCATCTGAGGCCACAATCGCCACGGTTTTGACCTCACTGCTGAAGGACGCCTGAACCTGCTGTATTCGGGGATCCATGCTGCGCGCGACCTGATCCACTCGCTTCAGCAGCGCCGCCTTGTCGGCGATGGGCCGTTCGGTGGCCGGGCTGGGCACTGGGTAGAGATTCTGTCCGCTCCCGCCGTGTGACGTCAGGGCCACCGACTTGCTCGAGGCGGATCCTTCCGCGATCACCCGAGCTGCCTTCGCCGATGCTTGCAACTGGCGCAGGTCGATCTCATCGGAGTGGGCGTATCCTGTCTTGTCACCCTGGACCGCTCGGACCCCCACCCCTTGACTGAGGACGCGATTGGCCTTCTTCACGATACCCTCTTCGAGGCTCACCGACTCGAAGGTTCGGTGCTCAAAATAGATGTCGGAGTAATCAATGTTTCCGCTCAACGCTGTGCCCAGTGTGGCGCTTAAAGCCCTCTCATCCAGATTGTAGGATTTCAGGAAGAATTGGGATGACTTGTCCATGCGGTCCTCGTAGTGGTCCGGAGCCAGTTGTTAGTTCGGCGTAGTATGCCACAAAAGCTCAGCTTCGCCACATCATCCGATCGATCCCAGAATCCCGCAAACCGTTAGGAAAGTGGACACATGTGCTGGTTGTGTAAAGCAAAGCGACAGTCTGGAAGCCGAGGCGCGCTCGCAACACGCTGATATTATTCACTTCGCAACCATTGGCATTCCCCTTGCTAGCCTCGGTAGGCAGAAGGAGGTGTCTGTTGAAACCCGAACACGTCGAAAAGCTCTTATTTCTCTCCTTGGCTGCGGCTGTGATCCTCTCACTCTTTGTGGTGGTGATCGCCACATCCTGACGGTCGCCGACTGGCTGACGACCCAGTTTCAGGTTTCCATGCCCTAGAAAATCCTGGGGTTGGGAAACTTTTTGGCTGCCCGTGCGTTCAACACTTTATGAACGTGCGTACGCGAACTCGATACAATCTCCCGGCCGGCGCCTTTGCATTGGCTTTGGCTCTCGTTGTTTTTGTCCCCTCCGGTTACACATGAGGCCTCATGCATCGGGTCCGGTCGGACCTGACGTTGGAAGGCTACATCACGGGGGACCATGGCGATGTCGAGAAGCTGACCACCTACGAAGTGACCGGAAGGCATCTGCATCCTGAGGACGCCACTCACATCCCCCACATCCACCGATTGGGACCCCGCGAAGATGCCTTGGCCACGTTCTCACCCGCTACCGGCCTGGTCACCCTCACGTCCGTCGGTCGTCCCGAAGGCACGCTGGAATCCGCACGAACCATTCGACTGGAGGGCCTCAACGGTCAAGTGATACGCAACCTTCGATGGACTCAAGACGGGGGTCAGTGGGTCGTCCAGACCGACAACAACCTCTACCTGGCCCGCATACCTGTAGTCGAAGCGGCGCCAAAGGCGGTGGTCACACCCGTCTTTGTAGAGTCCGGCAAAGTCATGCGGGTTGACGACTACCGAGTGCATCCGCACGGGGTGCTGGTCCGCGTCGGCTGGAGTCGTGATCCGGGCCTATCGGCTGGCCTCTACTTTTTTGACCTGTCTGGCAACACCCCCAAACGACACAGCTTTACTCAACCCAAGGGAGGCGTTAGCTACGCGACCATTCTTGCCGGCGGCCGGATTGTGCGAACGGTACCCTCTCCACAAAAGATGGGGCGGACTTGGCTTGGTGCAATCGAGACATACAACGTAACGCCAGGCCAAGCCCCTGTGCTTGTGGACACTGTTGAATGCTCGGGTCATGACTGCAACGTCGCCAACTGGGCGCCAGGGGCCGACCATCTTGTCTTGGCGACCCACGCTGGCAACATCCTTTTTGAGAACCCGGATTCTACGGACATCTCGTCACCCTTTATCCGGCGGCAGCTGCCCCTGTCTCCCCCCGGTCTTCTCTGGGGCCACGAGCCGATCCATACCCTCTGGGCTAGCCCGTCCAATGCCCGGGTTCTCGCTGCCTCCAAGCACAGTCTGTCGGTTTTTGATCGATACGGCACCGTCCTCTGGTCGTGGAAGCCAGACGAAGGCGCCATCCATTCGGCTCATTTCGACATCCGCGAAGAAGCCGTCCTCGTGGGTGTAAACGACCGGATCCTGCGACTTCAGGAAGGCAAACCACCCGAGGTGATCTTTGTGAGCCCCTGGAACCACAAGCCTTCGACTGCCTCCGCCCTGAAGCGATGGCGTCGTGCGGGTGTCCGAACCCGAACCTTTGTGGACGATGTGGTGCCCCTCCGGGACGGCCGGGTTGCCTTCAACTGGGTGACGGTGAAGGAAACCGATGAGCATCGAGGAGGCTCGCGCTATAGACCGGTAAAGCGCAAATCAAAGCGCAAAGCAAAGCGCAGTAAACGCAAAAACTAGCCGTACCCGGCCCCCCCCACAAAACGACTTTTCAAGGAGGACATCTCCAAGTATGGTACTCCCGAACGGGGGACCCTATTGGGGTGGTCCGCCAAGCCATTTGGGGACAACGATGATTCGACCGATTTTGATGGGCGCACTGGTGGGCGGAGGCCTGCTCTACTTTCTCTATGAGACCGTGCGACGCTTCCGTTGGGCCGCCGCCGGCCAGAGCGATGTCCGGACAGACAAAGTCGCCAAGCGTTTGGGCCGCGTGGTGGTCAACGTGTTGGGCCAACGAAAACTCGTCCAGCGCAGTTTCCGGGGCCTGATGCATGTGTTGTTTTTCTATGGGTTCATCGTCCTTCAGAGCGTCAGCCTCCAAGTGGTCGGCGAAGGCCTCATGGGGTTGGATTTTACCATCCCCTTCGTGGGAGACACCTTTGGGCTTGCCTTGATTCAAGAGACCATGAGCGCCTTGGTTCTGATCGCCATTTGCATGGCGATCTACAACCGCTACGGTCGGGGCAATCCCCACATCAAGGCGCACAGT
>CAUZBV010000344.1:0-4664 GCA_963578115.1 Myxococcales bacterium | reverse complement strand
ACGGTATCGTGGCCGGGTGCGCGACCTGGTCTTTGCCGAAGAGCCCGAAGCGATCGTGTTTGTGGTCGCTGTGCAGAATATCGATGGGTCCATCCCCACAGAGCCGTGGTCCCGACTGGCGGATTATCTCGCTCATGGAACGAGCTTCGGTTTTTCCGCAGGGTTGCAGCGGGACCCGCGCCTGACGGAAGGCTACACCTTCTTCCGGGCCTACGTGCGCACACCCGGTGTGCATTTGGTGGCCTTGTTGCGCCGAGATCTGAACCCGTGAAGCGGCTCGGCGGGATCCGGTCCCTTTTTTGGCCTTGGCTTTGTTGGGTCTGTTAGGATGCCACGCATGAGGCTTCTTTCGATCGTTCAAGTACGCATGAGCTCCACCCGCTTACCGGGAAAGGCGCTCCTGCCTTTGGGAAACGCCACGGCCTTGGACCAGGTCATTCGACGCGCGGCTCAATTTTCGGTGCAGGTTGTGGTGTGCACCTCGGCCCAGCCGAGCGACGACGCCATTGAAGCCCATTGTGACGAGCAGGGCGTGGTGTGCGTTCGGGGTTCCCTGGACGATGTGTTCGACCGATTTCGCCAAACGCTCTTGGATCCCCGGGTCGAGCAGACCGAGTGGTTCGCTCGGGTGACGGCCGATTGCCCCTTGGTCAGCCCCCGTCTGGCCGAGCATTTGATGGCCGCCACCGAGGGTATGGATTACGTGGCTGTGCAGTACGACAAGACGCCGTTGGGTCTGGCCATCGAGTTGATCCGTCGCGAGACGTACATGGCGATCGACGCGGACTCGTTGGATGACTCCGAACGGGAACATGCGACGCTGCGGCTCTACGAAGAGCCGGGTCGGTATCGATGTGTGCGCTTGGCGCCACCGGCCGATCTCCAACACCCCGAATTCCGCCTCACGTTGGATTACGAGGAAGACTACAAGCTCCTGGCGACCCTCTTTGAGGACAACGACGTCACGGCCACGCAGGCGGTGGAGCGAATGCGGCAGGAGTCGGCGTTGGCCGCCATCAACGCCCACTGTAGCCAGAAGGTCGTGCGCGAATGAGCGAGTGGTCCACGTTAATCCTCACCATCGATCCACCAGTGGCAAGCATCGTCTTGAATCGACCTCAGAGCCGCAACGCGATCACCCTCCCCATGCTGGACGAGCTGGTGCGGGCGGCGGAGCGTGTCGAGAGCGACGACAGCGTTCGGGTGGTGCTCCTCACGGGTGGTGGTGAGACCTTCTCGGTGGGCTTCGATTTACAAGCCATGGCTGGGCTCTTTGCCGGCGGTGTGCCTGCGCAGGAATCGCTGGCGAGCATGGCGGCTCAGGGGCGCAAGGCGGTGAACGCTATCGCCGGGTTATCCGCGGTCACCGTAGCATCGGTTCAAGGGCATGCCATTGGGGGTGGCTTTCTTTTGGCGAGCGCCTGTGATCTGCGCATCGTGGCTGCTGATACCACCTTTTGCCTACCCGAGATCGACCTTGGCGTCCCGCTTACTTGGGGTGGGGTGCCCATGCTGTGTCAACTGCTCGGAACGGCGCTCGCCCGGGATGTGGTGATGACCGGTCGACGCTTCGGCCCGGAGGATGTGGTCGGCACTGGATTTGCTCATCGAGTGGTCCCGTCGGCCGATTGTACTGCCGCCACGAACGAGCTCATCGCGGATCTCTGCGCAAAGCCCGCTCGGGCGTTGCGTCAAGTGAAGGCGCAGTTTCAACAGACGATGGGCATCCGCGATGACGAGATGTCCGACGAGGCCCGTTTTGTGGAGGCCGTTTTGGATCCGAACTTCCTGGCCACCGCCATGGCGTATGTGCAACGTCTGAGCAACAAGCCATCGTCCTAGGCCCGCATCGAAAAGGGCCCCTTAGACCCTAATAGACGACACCACACCCACCGAATTGTGCTAATCTGCGGCCATGAAGTCCATGCGACTGGTGATTCCGTTGGTGTTGATTGGGATCGTGGGGTGTGGAGGCAGCGCCGACCCGGGCGCATCCAGCCCGGACGGAGCCCTGGACGCTGCCGACACGGATACGAACGTGTTTCAAATTCCGGACGCTGGGGACACACGGACAGCGCCAAAGCCCGACGCGGAACCATCCCCGGATACTCCCTGTGTTCCCAACTGCACCAACAAGGAGTGTGGAGACGATGGCTGCGGGGAGAGCTGCGGGGTGTGCAAAGAGGCGGAGATTTGCACGTCCGTGGGCACCTGCGATCCGGATCCGTCGGCCGGATGTGGCGGGTTGACCCTCGCAGAGGATTGGGCCGGGGAATACGACGGCAGTTACAACGCCACCGTGTTTGGGCTCCTCCCCCTGTCGGGCGACACAAAGGGCAACCTGTCATTCAGTCTGAAATGCTTTAACAGCAAATTGATTGTCAGCGGAACCATGACGGGGCAAGCGTCGGGGCAATATCCCTTTGAGCTCACGTTTAGCGGGACCTTTAATCCCGACACGCAGGTGTTGAAATGCAGCATCACGACGGGGAAAGTGACTTTCGCATCGTTCGGTGCGGAGGTGGAATTCGAAGGCGACATGCCCGGCTCTCTTCAGCAAGACGGCACCTTTTCCGGCACGTTTAACGTCACCGCTACGGCGGCTACCTTGTTTGGGAACCCGCTGGATCCCACGACGTTCTCGGCGGGTGCGGACGGGACGTGGACGGCGGCTCCGGCGCCCTAATTTCCGTCCGCCGGCGGATGCACATCTATTCGGGTCGAGGGGCTTCGTCCACACGAGCGCCCGTGAACGTGACGACGATCACCGGGTCAATGGGGCCGGGTAGGGACGTATACGAACCCTCGTAGTCGGTGTTGCTCGCCAAGGTGTCCACTACGGAGTCGCCTGTGGTGTCCGAGTAGGCGATGGAACCGCTCATGATCACACCGGTGTCGGGACTCACCTTGTCGATGATCTTTTCGGCGACCTTGTCCTGTATGGCTTCGCAGGCTGCGGTGACCTTGTCACTGCTTATGCTGAATGATGGTATCGGCGGCAGGTCGATGGTGAGTCCGCCATCCGCACCGATGGCTTTTAGCAAAGATTCGCAATCCAGCATGTCTTTGATGGCGTCCACATCAACACCCATGGCGTTGGTGAGAACCCATTCGATGAGTTTGTTGAGTCGAAGCTGGAATGTGTGTTCGTCCAGCGTAACTGTGTCGTCTGCTGTTCGCTTGCCCGTGAGGTCACTGCTTAGTGCGACAAGCGTCTCTCCATCGTCCACCAGTATGTCCAGGGGGACTTCGACGTCCGACCCGTCGTAGGGCACTGTAATGGACATGATCGTCTCTGTGCCGCTCAGGGTCTCGCCGTCCGTAGCCTGGCTCAAGGTCAAGAGAGTGTCCACGTCTACCGAGGCCAAGGTCAGGGAGAGCGTCTCGTTGATGCGGCCGCCTTCCGCGAGGCTTGCGGGTTGGTTTGCGTTCACAAAATCTTTTACGGGTTCCCGGATGAGATCCGACAAGGCCTCTTTGACCTTGTCTTCGCCCACGCCAAAAGGCAGGCCAGCCATCCCCACCAATTGGTCGATGAGGAGATCCGCCGCGATGTCACCCACGGTTTGGTTGCCGGCCAAAGGACCGCTGAGATCCCAGGTGCCTTCGGTTTCGTACGTGCCGTCGATCGACAGCGCTTGGCTCGGCGGTGTTGTGTCTTGTGTGTCTGTATCCAAGGCGGATTCCCCGCAACTCAGAGCCAATGCCAGCAAACAGACTGTCCATGTCCAGCGATTCATAGGATCCTCCCCGGCGGTCATAGGGTTGTGTCTTCTCGTGTGAACCACCTGATGTGGGGCGATTGCACCGCAAACCCTGGGCCAAACGCTTTCAATTGGCGACGAGTATTCGCTTTCCTCAGCGGGCGATCAAGTGCACGCGCTTTGGAGACCCAACCCAGGAGTAGGCGTCATCCGATTTTCGTCCATTGACCGTGATGATGCGCTCAGTCTCTCGTGTGTGGGCGTTGTCCGGACGAAACCCATGTTCTAACGTTGCGAATGGGTTAATTCGGGGGTATGACTATGCACACGGAAGCGGACAGGAGAGCAACGCCCATGGATGATACGCCGTTCTTTCAGTTGGTTTGTGGCCGAATCTCCGGATTAACCGTCGCGGTGTTGGCCGTGGCTGCCGGGTTGATTGCCATTGACGAAGGTGGATCGCACGCGACTCTGGTTAACGTGGGCGCCAGCTTGTTGGGCTCCATTGGCTTTATCTTTGCTGTTGGCGTCGCGTCCTACGAGAAACCATCACTCGTGATCAATTTTCTCTTCGCGCTGCCCGTATTGGGCGGCGGCTATTACGCCGGGATGACCCAGATTAGCGGTTCACGGCCCATATTGGGTGGAATATTTTTTGCGTTGGCCGCGCTCATGATCTTCCTCATCATTCCGCGCAAGGCTGCCCCGGCAGCTCAGGCAACAGCCCAAAGCGAATAGCGCCGAAGCGTCTTGGCGTCCGTCTAACCTCTCCTTTTTCTGCACATTATCGGTCATGAGGTCGCTAGACCTCGGAATAACTCTTGCAAGGTACGGTCCGTGGAGGGGTCAAATGACATCAGTTCGGTCGCGTGCTTCCCAAAAATCATCATGCTTGCTTCTGCTATGTGTCGTCATCGCCATGGGGTGCATGGACGCGCAGATCAACGACACTTCGCAATG
>CAUZBV010000343.1:0-4666 GCA_963578115.1 Myxococcales bacterium | reverse complement strand
ACCAAGGCCTGTAGACAAGACGGCCATAAACTTCCCTTCCGAGGGCTGTGTGCCGCAAAAGGAGGTGACTCGGCGTGCATCCCCTGCCGAGGACCACCCTTCCAGTCCGGCCCCCTCCAGGCCGGCGTTGAGCAGGTCGGCGATGTCCAGCGAGAGGGCCGAGTTTCCCGCCATGCGAAGCCACGCGGCTTCCTTCCCACCCGTGGGATCTTGGGCTAAGCAGGCGCCCTTTTTTAGGGTCTTGAGATCGTTGACCATCCCGTCGAAGAGGTGTGTCCCTGCTGCCGTCGCAAAGGCGTCGCTCACGACGCCACTGTAGCCCAAGTAAGCGCCTGCCCCCGCACCGAGGAACGCCATGGCCATGCTGCCATTCCAATGGCTGTAGCAGGCGCCGACGTACACCAACGTATTGGGCAGCCGATCCTGTGCGTAGTGCGTCACAAAGGCCGGTGTGATCCCGGTCCCTTCCGCACCCAACACGACCCGTCCGAGCATGATGTCCGCCAGGTCCTGATCGATACACTCTCCGTTCCCCTGAATGCGCACACACGACGCGTCACCTGGGCACTCACCGTCATCTTGGCAGGGCAGGGCGGTCGCGGTCAGATCATCGCAGATCTTGGTGTCGCCGGTCCACAACACCTCTTGAAAGCCGGCGTGACGCCACTGGTAGTGTTGTGCCAGGTCGCTAAAATACGCACCACCATGGGCTGAAATGGCGATGACACCCAACCCCTGCAACTCTCGAAAGGCCTGAAGGTCGGCGTTCCCGCCGGTGGTTGGCCCATTGGCGTCAAAGGGGGGGCACTGAGAGTCCTTCAGTGCGCCGGCGGCATAATCCACTTCGTCACTGCCTGATTCTGTCCGCAACAGACGGGCAACACGACTACCGATGGTGTGTGTGGCCAATGCGCCGCTCGTGGTGGAAAATCCGCCGCGTGCGTTGCTGGGGATCCCCAAGGGCAGGGCACCCAGCGCGCCATTCTGGAAACGTACCCAAACGCCATTCCCCTCCGCTGCGATTCCCACCTTGGCGTTCTTCAGCACCGACACGGCGTCGGTCGCTGGTGTGGTGAGCACACCCGTCGCAGCGTCCAATCCGGCCTCGTGGGCGCCCGCGGCCTGGTAGGCTGACCGGGCCGCTTGCAGTGTGCTTCGGATCGCTGCGCAGTCATTGGGGGCCATTCGAGAGACCACATCGATGCGATGAATGGGTGTGGCCACGACACCGGTGCCGGGCACATGGACACGTGCGCGTACAAAGATTGGTGTATCGATCAACTGGATGAATGTCTTGCACGCGCTAAAGACGCGATCACCCGCGGTCTCGTCGCAGGATAGTCCGTCCCCACCATCCCCACCATCCTTCATCTTAACCACATCCACTGGGGTCACATTCTCCCCCTTGTCGTTGACGACATAGAGGTTAACTTGGTCATCGTCGATTTGTCCGTATGGGATCGTGAGACTGATCCGTACGGTCCGACTCTCACCCGCCACAAGGTGGTCCGGGACGGTTTCGAGCGCGATTCCCGACAGCGGAGAGAGGTAACTAGTCAACACCACGGAGTCTGACGCCACGGTCTCTCCGGGAAGCGCGTCGGATTCGGCACGGACGAGAATTTCCGTATCTCCCGCCTCGAGCATGAACGGGCCCGCCTGCCAGTAAAACGGCACCGGGCTTACCGTTAAAAGCGGCCCTTGCCCATCAGCGCGCTGCACCAAGAGTCGGTCGATCGCTCCCCAGGCCCGGCCGCCGATCATGACCGTACCGCTGGACACCAAGCCTCCTGTGAGTCCGGTTGGTTCCACGATTCGAACGCCGGGCTCTGCGCTGGGCAAGGGTTTCCCCGACGACGGGCTGGCTGTGCAATCCAAGTCGATGGGAGGAGGGTCTTTACCGTCCCCATCTTGAAGCTCAGGTGTGTCGGTTGCCGCATCGAGTTCCCCGTCGGAATTAGGAATGGGGTCTGAAGTGGGGCAGCCAGGCAGTAGCATCCACAAGGACAACACAAGCACACCACAGGACCGGTTCATTGAAGCCATACCACCGTTACTCCGTCCCCCCCCTGTTCTCGCTCCGCTGCCTGGATGCGGCGGACATATCTGGACGTGGGCAACCACGCTCGCAGACCCGCCTTGAGCTTGCCTGTCCCGTGACCGTGGAGCAAGAACACTGCTTTTCGTCCCACCAACAAGGCATTGTCCAGGAAACGCTCCGTCGCTTCCACCGCTTCGTCGAGGGTATGCCCCCGCAGATCGCACGTGTTGTCCGCCACTCGGGGCGGGCTGTCGTCCTCCATCATCTCCTCGCCGTCACTTTTGAACGTGGCGGGCGGTCTGGCCCTTGGCGTCTTGGGCGTGGGTGCGTCGGGTTCGAACAAGTCTGTGACGGGCACGGCGCTTCGCAGCGCACCCACATCCACCATCACGGAGTCGGCACGGATCTCTGTGACAACCCCGCTTCGCCCCAAGGAATGCACAAACACAACGCTTCCCTCGCGCAGCGTCTCCACAGATAAGGGTTGCCGGGAAGCCCCATGTGTCTCGTTCGCCAACCCGGCCTGGGCCTCGTCAATGTCGTCCTTCAGGCGCTTTTCGATGTTTCGCACCACAATTCGTCGCTCGGAGGCACCTTTGGACGTCGTGTCTGTTTGAAGCTCTGCCACGACGTGTCCGATCGCCTTTTTCGCCTCCTCGGCTGCTTTCAGAGCGTCTCGTTGGGCCTCGAGCACCATCTGTTGCCCTTGCCGTTCCAGCCGGACGCGAACGCTGCGCAGGCGACGCTGCTCCGCTTCGTACTCGATCCGTTGGCGGTCACATTCAGCCCGCTCGTCGGCTAGGAGGGCTTGCTCTTCTTGCAGACCGGTCAGGGCGGTCTCCAACTGCAGGGCTCGTCCGCCAGACAAGGCGTCTGCACGCTTAAGAATGGCCTCCTCAATACCCATCCGTCTTGCGATGCCGATCGGTGAGGACGAGCCAGCGCTGCCCATGGCAAGACGGAAGTCCGGTTCATGGGTCTCCCCGTCCAACCCCACGGCAGCGTTTTGAAATCGGCCATCCTCAAAGGACAACACCTTCAGTCGTTCATAGTGCGTGGTCACCAATGCCATCGCCTGCCGGTCAGCGATCGTCTCCAAAATCGCCACGGCCAAGCAGGCCCCTTGAACCGGTTCGGTGCCCACCGCGATCTCATCCAGCAACACCAGGGCAGGGCGCTCCGGCGTCAATGTCGCCAGCACCCCAGCCAAACGGGATACGTGCCCCGAAAAGGTGCTGAGGTCCTCCTGTATGTCTTGGTTGTCCCCCATGACCGTCAACACATGACGGACAACAGGGACGACGGAGTCCTCTGCGGCGGGGATGTGCAGCCCCGCGTTGGCCATGAGCACACAGAGCCCTGTTGTGTTCAGCGTGACGGTCTTTCCCCCAGCGTTTGGCCCGGTCACCACCAAAACCTGAAAGTCCGGTCCAATGGAAATGTCGTTGCCCACCACCGGTACACCACGCAAGAGCAACAGTGGGCTTCGAGCACCTCGCAGCGCCAAGGTCCGTTCCTCCGTGAGCTCGGGTGCCGTGGCATCCATTGCAATGGACAACCGTGCTTTCGCCGCGATGCAATCCACGGCCGCCAATCGCTCCAGCGTGTCCACAATCTCCGATTTCTCCTCGGCGACCACGCCGCTATGCAAGAGCAAGATCCGGTGTTCCTCCTCGGCGATCTCCTGCTCCAGCAATTTCAACTCATTGTTCAGCGGTACGACGTTTTGCGGTTCGACGAAGAGCGTATGGCCCGTACGCGAGTTCCCGTGAATGATCCCCGGAACCTCCAGCTTCTCACCGGTCCTCACCGGGAGCACAAAACGGTCCTCGCGCAGGGTCACATAGTCGTCTTGCAGGTGCGGCCGAACGTCCAGTGACCGAAGCATATCCGCCAACTCGCCACGGATACGGACATGGAGGCGTTCTCGCCGCTCCCTCAAAGACCGAAGCACATCACTCGCCTCGGCTCGGACCCCCTCCTCTGCGCCAAAACAAGCATAGAGATCCTCATACACAGCCCGCAGATCGGGCAACCCAACACCCCGCTCTGCCAACGCCTTCGCCATCGTCTCCTTGCCCACCAGATACTGACGAACCATCCAACCCGTGCGCATCACATCCGCGATACTCAGCAGCTCCTTTGGTTCCAGGGCCGCGTCCTTGGATGCTCGCGCCAACAACCCCCGCACGTCGTCCACAGCCCCCAAAGGCGGGCCGCCGTCCGCGGCAACCAAGACGCTCATCTGTGTCGTGTCTCGAAGGCATGACGTAACCGCAGCCAACGAGCCCTGGTTGACCAGAACTCGGCATGCTTCCTTGCCCAAAACACTCTTGGCCAGCGACGCCAAACGATCCAACACCCGGTGGAACTCAAGATCCAACAACGACCGTTCCACCACTTCCTTCACACTCATTATCGACCGGGCATTCATCACAGGGTGAGCGTAATCACTCGATGCTCCCGAATCAACTCCAGGGCACGGGGATGGGTTATGTAAACTAAACCACCCTACCTCAGCGAGCCCCTGGAACCCTCCCACCCGCAAAACTCGCATAAAATCCCATAGAAAGAGGCCATCCCGGAACCCCCACAACCCAATAGCCCCGGCGTCATCGCCACCAC
>CAUZBV010000342.1:0-4683 GCA_963578115.1 Myxococcales bacterium | reverse complement strand
GTGCTCGTTCCGTCTCGTGCCCAACATGGGGATGTCCAAGGTCGTCGCCTTCACGCTGTCGAACCGTGATTTTGGTCCGCTGGAAATCGGGTTCGTGCAGTCTGGCTTTCTGGTGGCCGGAAGTGTTGGAATGCTGCTGATGGCGACGATGTTCCGCCAGGGATGGGAGCGGTCATTCATGGTCGCATGTCCATTGATGGGGTTGCCGTTTCTTGCAGTCCTTGGCTGGGAGGGGTGCCCGACCTGGTTGTTCATCGCCATGTTGATTCCTACCGGGCTCGTTCTGTGGGGGACGACGCCAACGATGGTCTCCTACGCGCAGCAGATGTTCCCTCGCGGAGCCGGAATGGCCTCGGCAATGACCATGGGGTTGGCCTGGGGAGCAGGTGGCCTGATCGAAGTCGGGTTCACCGCGCATTTTCGGGATGTCAATACGCCGCAGTTCGCCATGTGGGCGTTCCTGCCGTTCGTAGCAATCTCAGCGTTGGGAGCGTGGTTTCTGCCCAAACTGCCGGCAAGTGTTCAAGGCGTTCATGGTCACTCGGATCCGGACGGGACAAGGGGCGATGCCGGTTGAATGACACGCCGAAAAAAAATGGTGGAAATTCACAGGTGGTTCTTGACCATCCGGATTCGCGCGTTAGCATCTGCGTCGTTGTCAGTCACAAGGATGTGGTTGACCCGACGGCAGGACGCCGTCAGCGATGGAGCAAGGGAATGCCAGCTTACACCCAACGGGCGGGTCCGTTGTTGTCACGGCGAGCGCACGCTAGTTGCCGTGGTGTCGATGCGGTCTCTTCGGAGAGCGTAGTTGGCGGCGCTGGGTTGGCCCGCCTGCGTGTCGGGTGTCGGCGATTCGGTTCCCTGCTGGACACGTGGCCGTTTTCCCGTGGTGGAGAGCAGGCCAGAAAACGTCGGACCCACCGCGGCTGGTGTGGACCCGACAATTCGCGGTGCACAAGGACGTGTACGATTTTAGGAAGGAGCCTGATTGATGAGTGGTAAAGCGTGGATTGGTGTCAACGGTGATTTTCGTGCGGCGAGGAAAAATGCGGAGGCGCTGAGTTGGTTCAACACCGGCTATTACGACAGCGTGGCCGCCTGTGGCGGGATTCCGGTGCTGATTCCACCCCTGGCCGAGGACACCGACTTGAAGCAACTTCTTAAGAAACTCGACGGGCTGTTGCTCGCCGGTTGTTCATTTGATCTTGACCCTGTACGGCTGGGTATCCAGCCGCACCCGATGTCGCGTCCGATGACACCGCGACGGGAGGATTTTGACCGGAGGCTGTGCCAGATGGCCGTGGAGATGCGGCTCCCGATACTCGCGATCGGAGCGGGAATGCAGACGCTCAACGTCGTCTGCGGAGGCACGCTGTTCGCCCATGTCCCGGAGGACGTGCCCGAATCCACACTGCATCGCGACGCGGTGGAATCCACGCTGCGTCACGTTCTAGAGGAGCGAAGCGAGTTGGGGTCAGGGTGTTACCGGATGCGGGATGCGGGTGTTAGCGCCGTCGGCCACGACGAACGCGCCACGAGAAACGTAACGCCACAAAACTAAAACAGTGGAATTCAAGAGCGAGATGCGGGACGGCTGATGACCCGAGCAAGGAACTCGCGCGCATCTTTTTCCAGACCGCCCCACGCATGTTGTACCGAGGTCAGTCACCGACACGCTAAACCGATCAATCAAGTCCCGAGTCGTTCATCAGCCGGCCGGGTGGTGGCAGGGCGTCGTCATCCACCCAGCTTTCCCACGGGTAATCGGAGATGACCAGATCGGTGGTTTGGACAAAGCCGAACAGCCCGATGATTTTCATGAATGCTTCGTAATGATCGGGCCGCGGGTCTGCCGTGGCGTCTTTGACCAGGATCACCTGATATCCATGGTCGATGGCTCCCAGGGCAGAGAACCCCACACAGTGAGACGTGCCCACCCCAGTGATGAACAGGGTATCGACGCCCAGCGCGGTGAGTCGCTCGTCGAAGTCGGATACAGCGAATGCCCCGGTGCGTGGCTTTTGCCACACCAACTCTCCCTTCCGGGGCGTGATCCTGGCGACCGTTTCATCGCCCAGCACCGTGAAGATGATAGGTATCTCCTTGGTCCTGAAAAACTCCACGAGCCTTTCCAGGTTGGGCCAGACGATCTGGTTCAGTCTCGTTTCGTAAGCTTCTGCCAGCTCAGGTGCCCACTCTCTGACTTTGCCCATCAGCCATTTCGGATTCCTGGTGTCGACCGCCATGGGCTGCATGTCGATGACCACCAACGCACAACGCCGAGGATCAATGTGCCCCACCCCCGTGCGCCTGCCGAGGGCGACGTAGAGGGGCCACTTCCTTCCCATCTCTTGGGTCCATCCCATGGTTCGCCCGGAAAGAGGTCCCAGTTGTTCCCGCGTCGCATCTCGATCGGTTGTGCCTAAAACGGTTTCGGAGGCGTCGGCCGGTCCCCCGGGAGCCGTCGAAACGATCATCACACAAGCGGCCGCAGCGAAACAGCACAAACTCAGGAGTGCCCACTGCCATTTCTGAGAGCGAAATCGCCAGTTCATGTCCCATGCCTCCTTCGGTCTTGAATTCCACAGTTTTAGTTCTGTGGCGCTACGTTTCTCGTGGCGCAATCGTCGTGGCCGACGGCGCTAACGCTCGCAACTCGCATCGCACAACTCGCATCTCGCAACTACAAACGCATCATCTTGATGTTCGTGTAAGCGCGCATCCCTTCCTTGCTCTTGACGCGCCCGATGCCGCTTTCCTTGGCCCCACCAAACGGTGTGCCAATCGGTCCGACCCCATGGGCATTCAAAGACGCAACACCAACCTCAAGCTTGCCCATGACTTTCTCGCCTACTTTTTCGTCGCTTGTCCAAACGGAACCGGTCAGTCCGTAACGGGTATCGTTGGCCAGCTGGACCGCCTCCTCCCAGTTTTCGATCGGGTAGATCGGCAGCAGCGGACCAAACGGTTCGTCGGTCATGATTTTCATGTCGTGATTGACGTTCGTCACGATAGTTGACGGGAAGAAGTAGCCAGTCCCAGTTGGTTGCTCACCGCCAGTGTGAAACTTTGCCCCTGCTTCACGCGCGTCGTCCACAGTGGCTTGCACTTTGTCCAGTTGGAATTTGGCAACCAGCGGCCCCATGTCAACCTCACCGGTAGGATCCCCGTAGGTGACTTGCTTCGACTCCTCAACAGCTGCCTTCACGAACTCTTCGTAAGCATCCTTCTCGACATACACCCGCTTCACAGCGCAACAGATCTGGCCGGTGTTGGCGCAGTTGTTTCGCACGAGCTTTTGGGCGGCCGCGGGAATGTCTGCATCCTTTAGCACGATGGCAGCGTCAAGTCCGCCCAGTTCGAGCAACACCCGGGCCAGGTTTTTGGAGCATTTCTCCATGATGTCCTTGCCGGCTTGTCCCGACCCGGTGAACGAAACCATGTCGACGTTCTGAGCGACAAGATCCCGTCCATGCTCCTTACCACCGACGACTGTCTGAACCAGACCACTGGGAATGTCGTCGAGGGCTTCCAAGAGCTTCCCCAGTTCGATACCCGTGCGCAAGGTGTTTTCGGAAGGCTTGAATACAACCGCGTTACCGGCCAGCAGTGCCGGCACGATGGCAATGATGGGGACAATCAGTGGTCCATTCCATGGTGAAATGACGGCCACTACGCCGAGCGGATCGTATTGGACAAAACCTCCCTCGACTTCTTTGGGTGCCAGCCAACTCTCCGCATGCTGACAAAAGAGTTTCAAATGAGTGAGCGTGTAGTCGATCTCTAAGAGACTTAGTTTCGTCGGTTTTCCCAAGTCCTCCGTGATGCAGTCGGCCAGCAGTTCGCGCTGCGTTTCCAGGAGCTCGGCGAGGCGGGCGATTACCCGCACACGCTCCGGAACACTTCGATCGCCCCAGTCGCCCTGTACGCGCCGGGCCCGATCCACGATGGCAGGCAGGTCACTGAGCGGTGTTTCCTCAATAAGTTTTTCTTCTTCCGTAGCCGGATTGATAATTCTCATAGCGTGTTCCTGTAAGAATCGAAAATGGGGGTTTTGTTCGCGCGTTCCACGCTGGCAGCGAGGACCGTGGACTAGGGACCAGGGTCTGTGGTCTTTGGAACGTCGCGAGACTAACCTTTAGGGTGGATTGTCCCAGAGTCTACAGTCCACGGTCTACAGCCTACGGTCCCCGCCCCCGCTGCGACTCCGGATAGAGATCGCCACGAAAATAGGCGGTTTCCAACGACTTGAAGGCCATGCCTTCCATACTTTCTTCCGTTTTTTCGCAGCGGACATCTGCCGTGACCCAATGCCCCCCATAGGCTCGGCGCCAGCGATCCGACTCATTGCGATGCGATGTGTGCAGGGTTTGGCTGTGATGGAAGACCGCGCCTCCTTTGCGGACCAGTGCGAGCGACTCCTTGCTCAGATCGATCAAGTCCTTCGGCGGCACTCGATTTTTAGGATCACCAGGCAATGGCTCATGCGGCAAGAGCGGTCCCTGGTGGGAGCCGTCGATGTATCGCAGGCAGCCATTGCTCGCATCGACGTCATCTATTTAGATAAATTGCTTCCTTTATCGACCCGCCCCAAAACAGTGTAATTGAAAAAATCCTGAGACACTGCGGATTGTGGCAGACGTCGTCACCGAGGGGACCACCCGACGTGGATGGCTTGGT
>CAUZBV010000341.1:0-4687 GCA_963578115.1 Myxococcales bacterium | reverse complement strand
GACCGAATGCGACATGGTTCCCGACTTGGATGAGATCCAATCGGTGGCCAAAGAGAATGACTTTCGCATCTTTGTCGGCGTGGAAGTGGAGGCCATGCAAGGCCGCTTCATCGGGATTCCTGCCGATCCCACTCAGGAGCGATTCCAACAGTGCGCATGGCTCCCCGAAGACGGATTGCCCGAACTGGAG
This sequence comes from Myxococcales bacterium, assembly GCA_963578115.1. Classification (GTDB taxonomy): domain Bacteria; phylum Myxococcota_A; class UBA9042; genus CAUZBV01. Next base: position 4,497 of record CAUZBV010000341.1, on the reverse strand, counting down.
GATGTGATCACCTTCTTTCACGAGCTCGACGGTCTCGTGATCGCGGTTCATCCCTACCTGGATGATGGCGAGGCGTTTCTGGGTGACGCCGTGTTCGAGACCAAGGGCTTGGACGCGCTGGAGATCCTCTGTGGTGTGCGCGGGCACTTTCCCAACGATCGAGCGCTTGAGGCGGCCGCCAGCCTGAATCTGCCGGCCATTGGCGGCAGCGACAGCGGCCCGAAAGGCGAGCGATTGGGCCATTTTGCCACTGTGTTTGCCGATGAGGTGCGCACCCAACAAGAGCTGATCGACGCCATTCGAGTCGGCGACGCCTGGCCCGTAGAGGTGCGTCCCGCCCATCTGAGTCAAGGGCGCGGTCAAGGACGTGGTCGTCGTGACGAGCGCCGATGATGGCTCTCAGTCCTCTGGTCACCAACCGAATGGACGGTACGAGAACGTGAGCACCCAAGAGAACAATGACGACACGCCACTGCGCGTACGGATCAGCGACGAGGTCGCCACCGGCCTGTATTGCAACACGGTGATCATCAAGAAATCGGAGACCGAGTTTGTCTTTGATTTTGTTCAGGCGTACCCGGAAGAGCCCCATGCCACCGTTGTGAGCCGGGTTATTCTACCACCCGTTCAGGCCAAACGGTTTGTGATGGCGACAGCCCACCACCTAAGCGATTTCGAAGCGCACTTCGGCGCGATCAATACGGAGATTGCTCCGAGCGAATAGGGAAATGGCAAAGGGCTTGAACGCCCATGCCCACGCCCACGCCCACGCCCACTCCTACGGTACGTTGTAGTTGCCGCTGTTGCCCTGCAGATTGAGGCGAATGCCGATTTCAACGGCGCCTCTCGCACCCAGGCCGGGGACTCCGGCTGCATTATTGACCACGCGCGTGCTGACTTGGGCACCGTTCTCGTACACGCGTATGCCATGGCTTGGGAACATATCGGTCGTATAGCTCAAGTTCAGGGTATTGCCCGTAAACTGACCAACGGCCGAACCGTCAATATTCGGTGAGGGACCCATGACGAGCGGGTTGGCCGATGACATGCCGAGTTGGAACGACGTTCTGCCGGCCGAACCGGACGTGTCGCCCGACGCTCGTTTGTATTCCGCGTTGGAGCCCTTGGAGATCGTCTTGAGGCGGCCAAATAACCACGCATCCAACCAACAGTCCCAATCGTACTCGCGTTTGGTTAGCCCGATGCTTTGAAAATGTTGGAAATTGGTGATTTGCTTGCCGTCCCAGTCGAATACACAGTAGCTCTTCACCCGGTGAGAGCCGTCATACCCGGCATGATCATCGCCGTGATAATAAGAGTTGAATTCGTATTCGATGTCCAACGGCGCCTCACCCAAATCGGTGATCGTATCGAACCAATCCGATGTCCGGAGTTTTTCCTCGGGATCGACGACCTTCTTGTGGGGGATCCAGGCTTTGTACTCCACTCTGTAGCGTTTGGGTTTTTTGGGCGGGCTCGCGCCGCCTTGCTCGGCGAGGTGTTGCTTCCTGAGGGGGTCGCCCGAGACGAGCGAACCCACGCCCGCAGCCATTGCACCGCCAACGCCGGCGGCCTGAATCGGCTCACCGTCTTGTTTTCGCTGCACGTTGTCAGAGCCGCTACCGCCGGCCATCGTGTCCAGCAGGGATTCGGCGGATTTGCCCTGGACCACAGCGTCGGCAACCGTGTTCGCGTGTTGTTCGTACTTGTCGCCTGTCTGTCCAACCCCGCCGGACAAAGACACGCCGGCACGCTGCTGAACGATGTGTGCGGCTTCGTGGGCCGCGGTGTGGAGATCGGGCGCTCCCTTGAACGCGATGTTGTTGCCGCTGGCATAGGCCTCGGCGCCCATGGACTTGTTGGCCTCCGCGGCGGCCCCACCGGTGTGCGCTTGGACGCCGCTGACGTCGTGGCGGCCAAAGGCGGCCTGGATCGCGTCGCCGTGGGGCAACGCGCTCCCGCTGCCTCGAGTTCCCTGGGCGGCGATCTCGTGGATGTCTTTCTTTTGGACGCTGCCGCCTTTCATTTGGAGAGGTGGGGGCTTGAGCGCGGCTTGCTGCGTCTCGAAGCCGCCGGCCGCGCCGGGGCTAAGGGCCGCTTTCCCCTGGGTGTAACGCGTGTCCTTGAGTTGGACGGAAGGCTTCTTACTTTTTACGTCCTGGGTCAAGAACGCGCTTTTCTCCGATTGGCTTGGGTGTTCTTTTGTAATCTTGGGGGCCATGGTGTCTCCAACGAAGCGTGTTCCGTGATGTACATTCTAGCGCATTGTTCCCCCGGATGACTACTTGGAAATCCGGACAAAGTGCGCCACAGATAGCAATAGCAGCAAGCATGCCAGATCGCCGTTTATGTAATTTCAATGACTTACGATGGCCAGGTGCCCGAATTGGGTGCGATGGACCCCTTCTACTAGGGCCTAGGGACCCTCTTTGGCTGGGGTGCGTTCGCCGCTAGATCCGCTCGACAGCCCGGGAGGGGACCCGGCCCTTCCAGCCATTGCTCAGCCGGATCAGCGATTCGTTGGTATCCGAATCGTCGAGGATTTGCACCTCGAGGCCTTCGGTCAGATCGCGCTCCACGCTGCCCACCTGAGTCCAAAGCTGTCGCAAAAGTTTTCGGCAGAGGGCCGCACTGAATGGTTGGATTGGCAACCAAACATACTCAGGGTAAGAATGACCAGGCCGGCTCGCAGCGTGGATTGCTTGGGTTGGTGGTTCACAAGACTACTGGCAGCTTTCACGAATCGCTCTTTCTTCCTGCTGTAGGCCATCGACCCACTCCTTGGTTTGGTCGACGTCCTCCGGTTTGAACACAAAATCAAAGCGGTTCAAGAATTGTTTTGTACAGCTGCCCTCTTTGTCCGCGACCAGCTTCGCGGCCAGCGAATCCATAGCCCGCGCTTTGTCAGGGTCGGTTTCCCGGAGTCGATTGCCCAGGTCGGACAAGGTCCAACGAGCTTTACTGCGGAAATTCGACGTCGCATCGCACGAGACGAACATCGCTTCCTTCAGCCCGCGCATGTGCCAGAGAATTTCCCCGGGTTGGCTGTAGGGGGATGCCAGTATCTTCTCCTCGTCACTCAAGGCCTGCTTGTTGGCCATCTTAGTCCAGAGCCCATGGAGAGCTTGTACCTGTTTTAGCGTGGTGTACGCCTTGTGTCGGAACAAGTCGGCTTCAGAAAGTAGGGATTCCACCTGATTGCACGGTGTGGCGACGTCGACATTTGCTTTGCCACACCCTGCCAACAGGCTCGGAAGAAAAATGATCAGGAGTAATGTGCGCGTCATATCATTCCCCAAAAGTGTAGGCCTGTTCTTTAGAGAGTGTCATGAATTCAGTGTGGTGCCCTTAGACCTTAGTCGGACTTTATTGGGAGGGAAACCAACGCATGACTGTTCTTGCGACGTGCCATCGCGTAGATCCTCGTGTAGCCAACCTTGCGAGCCAATCGGACTATGGTGTCTATGGTCTGTGTGGGCACTCGTCGATCAGCGAACAGATACAGGCTACGACCGCCGGTCGATGAATCCACGTTGGGACCGAGTTCAGACGACAGAAAGTCCGACAGTCCTGTGAACGGGAATTCCTTTGGGAACTGTCCATTAGTCAGCTTCCCGTATTCTTCCATGTGGATCGTCTCAATGAGGATGTTGGCTTCAGCACCTTCACCCTGGCGGGTCGCCTGCCAGCCGAGCCCTTCCAAAGAGAGCCACAAACTCAGACCAACCGGCGCACCGGAACTGCCGGTTTTGGGGGACACCGATCTTAACTCGACGCTCGGAAGCAGGCTGCACCAGTAGTCGTGCGCGAGCTTTTCATTGCCCGTCGACCACAGCTTTTTCCCGTAGTCGTAGCACGTCACCTGTTTGATGCCGGTCGGGCTGGCGCCCACGATATCGTGGCCGTGCATGCTTCCATGGGCGTAGTGTGTTTTTCGCGCCAACCGCCCGGATTTTTTCCAGAGTTGCACTAAGGGACCGTGCCGGGTTCCATCAGGTTTCTTGCAGTAGGTACCGATCGTCATTTCTTCGGTCAGAGTCACCATTGTTGTGGTCGGTGGGCAGTTGATGGTCCAGCCGGCCTTCTCGATTTGTTGGATGATTCTCTGGTCCAGGCCCTGGCCCTGAGCATGAGCGCACCCCAAAAGAAAAATGATAAACACGCTCAAAATGAAAGCATTCTGGCTAGTCATTACTCCCCCATAGTGTTGATCAGCCTAAGGCCCAGAAATTAGAAACCTCTTTGGGTCAGCCACACTTCGTCTTTCAATGTTCAATATACTCGACATCTGTTTATTCAAAATTGATACGGGATGCTAATAGGGTTCAACGGTGCGAATGGACCTCAGTTTTGCCTCAGCCAATTGCTTAGTAAACTGCCAATGCTCATTGAATTTGGAACGACTTACGTCATAATTAGGTTCCACATGATAGGCGGTGTTCATGTTTGTCCTCCACTTAACTACACCATTGTCATAACTATTTGGTCCGAAACTTT
>CAUZBV010000340.1:0-4689 GCA_963578115.1 Myxococcales bacterium | reverse complement strand
TGCCACGGTGACCTCAGGCACACCCTTGGGCGCTCAGATCCTCGTGGTAGAGACTGTGTTCGGGACCGATGAGTGGACTGTCGAGATCGCCGGTCCCCCCAAGTTGGTCGGTGCCAATCCGGATCCCGTGTTGGCCGGCCAACCCTTGACGGTGGTGGGTGTGGGTCTGATGGATGCGACCGTAGGAATCGGAGGGGTGGTTGCGGAGATCGTGGCCATGACACCCAACAGCGTGGTGTTGATCGTGCCAAAAACCACGCCACCGGGTGCACAAACCGTGGTGGTGACCACGCTTTATGGTGAGGATTCCATTGGGATCAATGTTGTGCCTTTGGGGCCTGTCCTTGATTCGGTGCTGCCCCTTCCGCTCATTACGGGTGAGCAAGTTGTGGTCTCAGGAAACTATCTCTGGAATGCATCCATGACCCTTTCGGGAATACCTGTTCCCGTAGAATCCATTACGGCGACACAGATCGTGGGTCTGGTCCCGACCGAGGTCACTCCCGGCGCTGGCAAACCCTTGGTGGTGTCCACGCTGGGGGGCACGGCGGTGGTTATGGTGACGGTGAATGATGGCACAGTGACGGGTCCACCCTATGTGACCAGCGTGAATCCGGAGGCCGTGCCCTTTGGCGATGCGCTGACGATCAAGGGACAGTACTTGTCGGGCGCCACGGTATTGATCGGGGGGGTTGTTCAGCCCATCTCGGTCAACACCAAGACGACGGTTACTGTCATTGTGTCTGTCGAGACACCCATCGGTTTGCAGACGCTGCAACTGACGACCGCAGAAGGTACTGCGTTGGCCAAGGTTGAGGTGCTCCCCCCAGCCCCAGTGATCACCAAGGTGTCCCCCAATCCGGTTGTGGTTGGAAGCGATCTAACGGTGTCGGGCGATCACTTTTCTAATTTGCAGTCCATCCTCCTTGGAGGCGTCGAACAGAAGATTGTAAATGCGCTGACGGACGAGAGCATCGTTCTTGAGGTGATGGGCAGCACACCGATTGGGGAATCCATTTTCTTGGTGATTCAAACGCTCTCAGGGACATCGTCTGTTGCTTTGGGAGTGCTGCCCGCCCCGGTCGAATCCATTGAAGTTGTGGACGTCTCTCCTTTGGTGGCCGGAGTGGGTGAAACAGTGACAGTGAGCGGGCTGGGACTGAGTGGTGTCACTCTGACTGTGGGTGGGGTGCCGCAACCATTGAATCCGTCGAGTGGTGATTTGCTTGTGACATTCGAGCTTGCCCTGGGTACGCCTCCGGGCAAACAGCCTTTGGTGCTTCAGAAGCTCGGAACAAGTTCTGTGGGGCTCTTCTTGTCGGTTCGTCCTGAGCTGCCGGCGGCGAGCTTGGTATTTGCGAGTAGTTTGAGCGAGGCCGGAGATGTGGTGTTTGCGGCGTTGCCGGGTGCGTTTTATCCGGGTGCGACCGCGTTTGTGACCACAGAGTCGAACTTGGTGATTCAGGCGTCTCATCCTGATGGCAGTTTGGGGGTTGTGTTTGAGAACGTCAGTGTGGGAGATGTTCTTTCGATTAAGCAAGCGGTGGATGGAGTCATGTCTCAAGCCATAGAACGGTCGATCACGATCCCCAGCGCCCAGTCTCCACCGTCGCCCCATGCCTACCTAACGCGGGTGGAACAGGTTGGCACGACGGTCCAGGTGTATGGTCCGTCCCCGGCATTTGGTGCGGATGATACGCTGGTTGTTGTTGTCAAAGACGGCCTGGTCGGGCACGCCATGTCGCAGGATCTTCATGCGGATCCCAGTCAAGGAGTGGTTCTTCAGGACGTGACTTCGGCGAGCACACCGGTGTGGGTGTTGGCGTTTCACCCCGATGAGAATATTCCGGGTTCAGAGCCCATGGCTACATTCGGACTGTCCTATGATCCCCCCATGTTGAGTAGTGGGCTGGCGGATGGATCATTTTGTCTGACGGGGCTGGCGGGGACGGTCCCGACGGATGTCGCCTCGGTGACGGTCAGCGCTGGTGGATGGGACGTGGGTCCGATCAATGTGGGGAGCGAGGGCGGTCTGTTCGCGTTGATCAACTCGAAGCCCGGCGTCAGTATCCCCAATTCGTGGTCTGCCACAGTGGGTTCGTACACAACGGAGGGAGCGATCAAAACCGACAGCGTGGGGGCGTTGTCCCCGGCGCAGGTGACCATTGATGCCATCGCTTCGGGAGGATTTTCCGTGTCTGTGGCAGCGGTCGACGTGGGTGTGGATCACTTGCTGGTGGTTTCCACGAGCTTGGGCGAGAGCGTGGTGGCGGTCGTGGTTGACCTCAATGGGACGGTCAGTGTGACCCTGGCAGAAGGGGGAGAAAGCCTCGCTGTGTGGTCTGTTCCATTGTATGAGGGGAGTCCCTCGGCTTGTTTGTTGATGCCTCTGAATTAACCCCCGTTACCCATCCAGCAGTGTGGCATGCCAGTGAAAAATAGCGCCAGAAGCGCACTCTTCTTGACAGCAAAACCACTGAACATATAATCAGTACCCATGAGTGGTGATCCATCGACAGTCAAAGAGCTTCGGACCGATCTTGCGAAGCGCTTCCCGCAGGCATGTGTGGGGCTGGAGATGATGGAGGAATCGGTCAGCGGTTTTGCCAGTGAGCGTGCTTTTTCGGCGGGGTTGATTACGGAAGTTGTGGCAGAGGCTGGAGCGGGTGGATGTTCGTTTGTGTTGAAGCACATGGCCGATTTGTTGGCATCCAATCCAGGGCGTTATGGTGCGTTCATCGATGGGACCGGACAGCTTTATCCTCCAGCTGTTGCGGCGTTGGGGATCCCTCTCCACCGCCTGATCTTGATTCGACCGGACACCCTCAAAACGGCGCTTAAAGCCGTGGAGCTTCTGGTGGCCGGCGGGGGAGTTCGGATGATTGTTCTGGACCTCCCCGCCGACACCGCTCCAGTGCGTCTGTCTGTGGCCCACCGACTCCGTCAGATGATTCGGAAGCAGGATGTGGCGTTGGCGTTCTTGGTGCGTCATGTGTTGGTTCCCGCCGACTGTCGAATCGCGCTGGCCTTGTAGGTTCCTTCCATGCGGATTGCCTGTGTGTTTGTGCCGGACTTGTTTCTTCAGGCTGCGCTGCGGGCGCATGGCGTGGATGGGGATACGCCCCGTCCCGCTGCGTTGGTGGAGTCGCGGCGAGGAGTATTCTGTGTGTTAAGCAGCAACGCGATCGCCCAAGCGACAGGGGTTCGAGCCGGGATGACCACAACGACCGCGCACGCTTTGTGCTCTGATCTGTTGTTGATGGAGCACTGTGCTGACCGCGCGGTGGAGGCCCTGGAGGCGTTGGCGGATGGACTGGGGGTCTTCAGCCCGAAGGTGTTTTTATCAGTCCCCGATGCGGTGTTTGTGGATTTGATGGGGCTTAAGGACTCCGAGCGAATCGCCCAGCGCGCGATGGCTCAAGCCGCAGCAGCACTCGGTTTTCTGGTTCAGATCGCCGTCGCACATCACCCCTTTGCTGCGCGGGCCTTGGCCAGTGTTCGCGCTCGGTCGACGACTTCCAACACCCTTCGGGAGCAACGCGTTGTGGCTTCCCTGCCCCTGGAAGCGGCTCGATTGCCCTCGGACGTACAAGAGGCGATGCATGTGGTGGGCATTCGCACCATTGGAGAGTTTGTCGCGTTACCCCCAGCGGCCGTAGCCAGGCGCTTTGGTGTGGCCGTTCGAACCATCTGGCAGCAGGCATCCGGTCGCAGCCCCTTGCCCATGGTCCCCTATCGTCCGCTTCGGCCGGTGATGGAGCAGATGATCCCCGATGATCCTGTGCACCGCTTGGACCAACTGAGTTTTTGTCTCAAGATCCTCATCGATCGGGCGTTGCAACGGGTGAAAGGTCGCGGACGAGGGGTGGAGGAGCTCACCGTAGTCCTTCGTGTCGCCTCGCGCACGGGTGATTGTTCCAGTTCGTCGCTTCGACGCACGCTGGATTTTGGGCGTCCCACAAACGATGGGAGTTTGCTGCTTCAAATCCTTCGTGAGCGTTTTGCTGCCACGCCGCCAATGGGTCCCGTGGAAGAGTTGGCGTTGACGGTTTCCCGTGATGCGCCTTTGGGGACCGTGCAGTTGGAGCTCTTCGGAGCTCGTACACCCGCTGAACCCATGGCGATTACTGCCGTGCGATTGACGAGTCTGTTGCAGGGGGAGCAGCGATTTCTGGCCCTATTGCGTGAAGACTATCGGCCCGAGAATGCCTATTCCTTGGTGCCTTTTGAGGAACCTCCGGCAACGACTCCTTGTGGTTTGAGTGCAGGGCAGCGGCCTGTACGGCTTTTGCCTTCACCGTCTCGCTTGTCGACACCGTCGTCGAACGATCCGAAACCACCTCGGGGCGTGGTTTCGGGTCCGGAACGTCTGCAGGGAGGCTGGTGGGACGGGCGGCCTATCGCGCGCGATTATTGGGTGGTGGACGATGAGACCGGCATTCGCTCCTGGATCTTTCGCGACCGACGGTCGGGACATTGGTATGTCCACGGAACGTTCGATTGAGCGGGATGTCCCCAGCGTATGCCGAGCTTTGTAGTTGGACCAATGCCTCGTTTCTTCGGGGGGCCTCCCATCCTGAGGAGATGGTGCAAGCCGCCCATGCGCTTGGCTACAGCGCCCTGGCGATCACCGACAAACATGAGATCGGCGGTGTGGTTCGAGCCCATATGGCGGCCAAGCAATGTGGC
>CAUZBV010000339.1:0-4727 GCA_963578115.1 Myxococcales bacterium | reverse complement strand
ATCGGTGACGTCCGCCTCCATTCTGGTGAATGGGAAACCCATCGATCCCGAAAAGCAATACACCGTGGCCACCAACAATTACCTCGCGTCTGGCGGCGGAGTGGGCGCCCTCCTCAAGGGCAAACCACAGACGGACACGGGGCAACGTCTACGCGCAGTGGTGGCGGACCATGTGAAAAAACACAGTCCGGTGTCCCCACCGCCCGTGGGCCGGTTCATCCAAAAACAATAACCGTCTGAGACGGTGGAGGTGATTCGATTTAGAGCCGCTCAACCCGGTTCGTTTCGATCCCGGCGAAGAACCACCCCATCTCAAACGCGGCGGTGTCGGGAGCATCCGACCCGTGCACGGTGTTTTCACCGATGTTGGTGGAGAAATCGGCACGGATGGTGCCCGGGGCCGCGTCGGTGGGGTTGGTGGCGCCCATGAGCTCGCGATTGCGGCTGATGGCGTTCTCCCCTTCCAAAATCATGAGTACGACGGGGCCGCTGATCATGAATTCGGTCAACTCCCCGTAGAAGGGGCGCTCGCGATGGACCGCGTAGAAGCCCTCCGCCTCCGACATGCTCAAGGTCTTCATCTTCATAGCGATCACATTGAGACCTGCGTTCTCAAAACGCTTAATGATCTCTCCCATGACGCCTTTCTTGACGCCATCGGGCTTGATGATGCTGAGGGTACGTTCAATAGCCATAACTTCCACTCCTATCCATTTCGTTCGTTCAACACACGCTGCAACGTTTCGCCCATGTCTGCGGGCGTGGGTGCCACGGTGATGCCGTGATGCTCCAACGCCTTGATCTTCTCCGCGGCCGTTCCTTTTCCGCCCGCGATGATGGCGCCGGCATGACCCATTCGACGCCCTGGAGGTGCCGTCGAACCGGCAATGAACCCCACCACGGGCTTGGTCACTCGCTCGGCCACGAATGCAGCTGCCTGTTCTTCCGCCGACCCACCAATTTCCCCGATCATGATGATGGCGTCCGTGTCCGGATCGTCCTGAAACGCTGCCAAGGTGTCGATGAAATTGGTCCCGTTGATCGGGTCACCGCCGATGCCCACACAGGTGGACTGACCGATTCCCAGGGCGCTCAATTGGCCCACGGCCTCATACGTCAAGGTACCCGACCGACTGACAACACCCACGCGACCCGACTGATGAATGTGCCCCGGCATGATGCCGATCTTGCAGGCTCCGGGGGTAATGATTCCCGGACAGTTCGGACCAATGAGCCGCACGTCACGTCCTTTCAGGTAGGTCGAGACCCGCACCATGTCCATCACGGGGATGCCTTCCGTGATGGCCACAATGAGCTTCACACCGCTGTCTGCCGCCTCCATGATGGCGTCCGCCGCAAAGGGAGGTGGCACAAAAACGACCGAGGTGTTCGCCCCCGTCTCTTGGACGGCTTGCTCTACCGTGTTGAAGATGGGCACACCCTCGTCGAATGTCTCGCCGGCTTTACCGGGAGTGACGCCGGCCACCAAGTGGGTTCCGTACGCCATCATCTGCCGTGAATGAAAGGATCCTGCCGAGCCGGTGATGCCCTGGCAGAGAAGTCGTGTGTTGCTGTCGACCCAGATCGCCATTATGCCCTCCCCACCGATTGCGCTGCCAACTGGGCGCCGTCTTTCATGGTCGCGGCGGGCGTAATGGCCAAGCCACTGGAAGCCAATATCTCGCGACCTTGTTCCACGTTTGTCCCTGCGAGGCGCACAATCAACGGCACCGTCAGCCCCACCTCGGCGGCAGCGGCCACAATACCTTCGGCGATCACGTCGCACTTCATAATGCCCCCAAAGATGTTCACAAAGATGGCGGAAACTTGGTCTTCCACCAAGATTTTGAAGGCCTCCATCACCATCTCTTTGGTGGCCCCACCGCCCACATCGAGGAAGTTGGCTGGCTGAGCACCAAAGGTTTGAAGGATGTCCATGGTCGCCATGGCCAAACCAGCGCCGTTCACCATGCAACCCACGTTGCCATCGAGCTTGATGTAATTGAGTCCAAGATCATTGGCGCGGACTTCCAAGGGATCCTCTTCGTCCAGATCGCGGTACGCCACGATGTCCGGGTGCCGGAACAAGCCGTTGCCGTCAAAAGTGAGCTTGGCGTCCAACGCCACAACGCTGCCCTCGCCCGTGATGACCAATGGATTGATCTCCACCATACTGGCGTCTTTCTCTTCGTACACCTTCACGAGCGTGCTGAGCACCTTGCCAAAGCTGCGCACCGTCTTACCGCTCAGACCCAAATGGAAGGCCAAACGCCGGGACTGAAACCCTTGGAGACCCACCCGAGGGTCGATCCATTCTTTGTGAATCAGCTCGGGCGTCTGAGCGGCGACGGTTTCGATGTCCACGCCGCCTTCACCGGACGCCATAACGACCACCCTGGATTGCTCTCGGTCCAACACCAAGCCCAAGTAGAGCTCGCGCGCGATGTCCACGCCGGACTCCACGTAGAGGCGTCGAACCTCCTGGCCCTCGGGTCCGGTCTGATGAGTCACGAGTTTGGCGCCCAAGAGCTGATCGGCCACCGACCGAACGTCCTCAACGCTTCGACAGAGCTTAACGCCACCGGCCTTGCCGCGACCGCCTGCGTGGATCTGCGCCTTCACAACCCACAGATCCCCACCCAACTCCTGGGCTTTTTGGACCGCCTCCTCAGCACTGAACGCGGGGAGACCCTTGGGTGTGGGCACACCATACGATGCCAACACTTCTTTGGCTTGGTACTCGTGAATTTTCATGCTGTCTCGCCTCCGAACCGAAGCATCCCTCATTTCCAAAGGGCGCCTTGAGTCGACCGAATATACCCGTTGTGCCCTCGGGTGCAAGCGGTGTCTGTTCAAACCCACCGATAGCGCTCAATAATAGCCGCATCACGTTGCACAGAAGCCCAAACAGGTGGCAACCCTCTCGTCGGGTTCGCACTATATTCCCTTAAGGAAGGTGTATGTTGGTTCGTATACCTAACGGGGGTGTGTATCGTGTATCATGCCCCCGGAAAGAATGATGAAATTGGTTCGAATTCATATCGTCCTTCTCGCTACGTTTTGCATTGGCTGTGGGGATGCATCTCCGAGCAGCGACTCAAGCGACGCACTCCCTGACGCCGATGGGACCGTCGGCCAAGAAACCGTCGACGTTCCGGTCCCCCCCTCGGATGGGAAGACTGAACAAGATGTAGAACCTTGCGTCCCCGGAAGCGGATGCTTCCAGGAGATCTGCCAAGGAAACAGCGACTGTGAATCCGGTTGGTGTGTGCCCCACCAAGGGGAGCGCGTGTGCTCCAAGCTCTGCACCATCAACTGCCCCGACGGCTGGTCATGTTCCCCGATCTCGTTAGCCGGGGCAGACATGTCCTTCATTTGCACGTCCAATTACAGCTATCTGTGCCGACCGTGTTCCACCAACCACGACTGTTCGGGGCTGGGCGGCACCGAAACGGTCTGCGTGGATTACGACGAAGAAGGAAACTTTTGCGGCGGAGCCTGTGGGGGCTCATTCACCGTGTGCCCCTTTGGGTACACATGCCAAACGGTCAAGACCGTGGACGGCATCACGACCCAACAGTGCGTCGCCGACAGCGGCGTCTGTTCGTGCACCAGCACGTCCATTGATCTGGCTCTACATACGCCGTGCAGCATGGAAAACACGGACGGAGTGTGCACCGGCAAGCGCGTTTGCACCTCCGAAGGTCTCACCGAATGCGATGCACTGACACCGACGGCAGAGACCTGCAACGGCATCGATGACGACTGTGATGGACTCATCGATGAGAGCAGCTGCGACGACGGCGAACCGTGTACAAAAGACACCTGCAATCCACAGGCTGGGTGCCTACACGAGACCGTAGAAGGTGGTGAATGCGCCGACGGCGACCCATGCACGGCGGCCGACCACTGCGAAAACGGGAACTGCGTCGGAAAACCCGTCTTTTGTGACGATGAAAATGGCTGCACCGACGACTTCTGCACCCCGGAAGGGGGTTGCCAGAACGTCCCCAATTCGGAACCTTGCGATGACGCCGATCCCTGCACTGTGGCCGATATCTGTTCGCAGGGCGCGTGTGGTGGGCTTCAACTCGAATGTGATTGTCTCGTCGATGAAGATTGCGCCATTTTCGAAGACGACGATCTCTGCAATGGCACGCTCGTTTGTGAAAACACGGCCCTGCCCTATCGGTGTGTGACCGATCCGAGCACCGCCATCGACTGCTCGTCCGAAGAGGGAGGAAGCTCCAGCTGCGTAGCACCCCAATGCGCCCCCGAGACGGGTGACTGCAACACGCTACCGACAAACGAGGGACTGTCCTGCGAAGATGGCGACATTTGCACCACAGGGGATGTGTGTGTCTCGGGCGGGTGTATTCCCGGCGGTCCGCTGAATTGCAGCGACGACAACGTGTGCACCCAAGATGAGTGCGATTCGAGTGAAGGCTGCCAGAATCTGGCCTTGGAGCTTGCGTGCATCGACGGAAACGCTTGCACGGTGGGCGACACCTGCTTGGAGGGTGTGTGCATCGGCGGGAAACCGCTGACTTGCGATGACAACAACACCTGCACCGACGACTCGTGTGTGCCCGAAACAGGTTGCCATTACACCCACAACACGGGCGGATGCAACGACGGAAACGCGTGCACGTCCGGGGACCAATGCGACGGCGGGATCTGCACCGGGCTCACCATCAAGAGTTGTGACGATGACAACCCCTGTACCA
>CAUZBV010000338.1:0-4728 GCA_963578115.1 Myxococcales bacterium | reverse complement strand
GCGAACGATTGGGCGTCCATCCGGAGTTCGAATCTCGATGTCGAAGGGGGTGTTTCGCTTGTACGCTGTGAAGCGCAACATCTTGGTGAAGAAGCCGAGACGATCTTCCCGGCATTCCATGATGATCTGGCCGGTGCCCGGGTCAAGGATGTCGTAGTTGTTGGCTGCTTTGAACAGACCCACATGCTCTTTCACAAAAAACACATCTCTAGCCAATACGTCACTCATGAATTCCTCCTTTGGGAAGGGTTATTTTGTTCGTCCGCTCCACCGGGAGGGTGCGGATTGGAACGCATCGGTCGAGTCGACCCATTGTTCTGCCGCCGCCGTCCAAGGACGAGGGTAATCGCCCAGTGACTACCCGTTGCCTGTCGTCTCCCGTGGAATGGAGCTAGTCTACCATCGAGGCGCGGAGAGGGATAGGGCCCGCACACCGGGCCCGGGTAATTCCAGAGGTCGCGCCTGATTTGTGCCATACTGGTTGGGCATGGGTTGGCGCGACCATCTCTTCAGCAGCACCTACGACATCGATTGCCTCGACAACCGAGACGAGGAATTGATCGCGCGGGTGTGCGGCATGACCAAGCTCTTGGAGCGCTACCACCGCGCGGAGGTGAGGGGTGTAGACGGGATCCCCCCGGGTCCCGGGCTCTATGTGGGCAACCACAACGCGCCCCCCATGACCGTGGACACTTGGCTCTTTGGCGCGGCCGTGTATGCGCAACGCGGCATTCAGGACATTCCCTACGGTTTGGGTCATGAGTGGATGATCCGACTGCGCGGGGCTCACGAGATCATCGCCCGGCTGGGCGCGGTTCGCGCGTGTCACGAGAACGCCCAACACCTCTTTGAGGCGGGCCACAAGGTGCTGGTCTATCCCGGCGGCGATGTGGACTCGTGCCGACCCTTTCGGCAACGGCATCGCATCGTCTTTGGCGGGCGTCAGGGCTACATCCGCTTGGCGCTGAGCGGCGGGGTCCCCATCATCCCGGTGGTCTCCTGCGGCTCCCAGTCCACCTGGATCGTGCTGAGCGATATGCGCTGGTTCGCCGAGCTCATCGGCGCGGACAAATGGCTTCGGGTGAAGGTGTGGCCGCTGGCGCTCACCTTCCCCTGGGGCCTCTCGTTTGGGCTACCGCTGCCCTTCATCCCCTTGCCTTCCAAGATCCTCATCGAGGTGATGGAGCCCATTCAGTTCGACCGCCAGGGGGAGGAAGCCGCCGCGGACGACGCCTATGTAGCGGCCTGCGCTCAGCAGGTGGAGACCGCCATGCAGGGCTGTCTGGATCGGTTGGCGGATGAACGCCGCGGGTAGGTCTACTCCGAGCGGGGTCGGGCTTGGGAGGGGAAAGCCCTCGGCCTGAGCACCCGCTCCCTGTGATTTCAAGAATCGGGCGCGACGACTTGGCGTCATTCGCTGGGGATGCGCGCGGCCACGCCATAGATTGTGGCGATGTATTGGCCCTTTCCCTGGTCGTCGACGAAGAAGGTGGCGCCAATCCACTGGCCCGCCAGCGTGGGATGGTCTGCGGGGCCCTTGAACAGGAAGTGATCACCCGCCAACTGAATGAGCGTTACGGTCTTCTGCAGTTCGACAAAGGTCATGCCCAGTGCCTCACCGGCCATCCAAACGTTCACCTTGCCCAAGGTCACCGGATCCGAGTAGGCGCCCGTGTATTGGGCCCACGTCGCCGGATCGGTCTTGTAATCGGCCTTGGGGATGTCCGGCAGATCCAGGAAACGCTTCATGGCCGCCGTGTTGAGCGAGGTGACGTCGTAAAACCCTTCGTGATTGGCCAGGACCACGGAAGCAAACCCGGCTTCAGGCACCATCAGGAAGCTCGCCACATACCCCAGCCCGGAGCCTCCGTGCGATACCACCGGCACGCCGTATCGGCTCTCGTCCCAGAGAAAGAAGCCGATCCCAAAGCGCTCGTCCGGCGACTTGTGTGTCGCAACGTGCGGCGACACCATGGCCTGCTTCGATGCGTTCGTGAGCACGTCGTCTGTTGGCCGCAGGAGCATTTCGGCGAAATGAGCCAGGTCGTCTACGCTGGCAAACACCCGGGCATAGGGAGCGAGCGGAGCGTTGTCGAACCAGGACAGGCTCACGGGTTGAAGCGAGTTTGGTGGAAACTGGGTGGAATGGCCTACGGCGTAGTCGGCCTGGGCGGCCGGATCCCAGCCGCTCGTGGCCGTGATCCCCAGGGGGTCGAAGAGCGTATCGGCAAGGATCTCGGCGTAGTACTTCCCAGTCGCCCCTTCCAGAACGAGCCCCGCCAGTCCGTACCCCAGATTCGAGTAATTCCAGACGTCGCCTGGAGGAAACCACAGTGAGGTGGGATTGTAATACTCGTGAAACGCCTTCAAAGCGCCCGGATCGGAGTAATCGGGTATGGAGGGCTTGTCGGCACCAAACGTATTGGGATAGCCCGACGTATGGGTGAGCATATGGTGCACGGTCATCTCGGGCATGTCATAGGGAGGCTGGGCAACAAAAAATGGGAGATAGTCGCTGACTGGGTTGTCCAACGTCAGCGTGCCCGCGTCCATCAACGCCATGGCCGCAGCCGCGGTCAGCGGCTTAGAAATGGATTGAAGGCAGAAGAGATCCTGGCTGGTGACCGGATCGCTGGCGCCGAGTTTTCGGACACCCAACCCACTCGAGTAGGCCAGCTTGCCTCCGAGTACGATGGAGACGGCAGCGCCCGGCACGCCATTGTCGGCCATTTTGGTCTGGATGTCGTCCAGGGTGTCTTTGAACTTTTGATCAAACTGGGCGCCGGGCAGGACGTGGACGGCGGCGTTGCCCGCCGCGCCGTCGTCGACTCCGTCGTTGGGAATCACCCGGCAGATCCAGTCGTCCCACAGCGCCGTGGCATCCGCCGGCAAGACCGGATCGGTGTGCTCTGTGATCTCGCCGTTGCGCTCCCAACTGTAGCTGTAGACCACGACCTGGTCGGGGTCGGGATCGAGCGAGGGGTCGGTGATCGTACAGCTCAACGCGTCGTCGACCCCCGGCTCTTGGGGTTCGATGGCCACCGAAGGAGCCGACGGGGGCGTATTGGGTGGCACACCGGGCGTGTCGTCAATGACCCTTGTGTCTGTCGTCTCTGTGGTGTCTTGAGCCTGAACCGCGTCTGACGGAGTCTTGTCTCCACTGCAGGCGAACAGGGACAGTGTCAGACCGACGGTCAGGATCCAGTGTGCGCGAGTGGACATTAACAGCAAGCATACACGGACAGTCGGGTCACAAACAACGCGGGAGGTCGTGTCCTCAGGATACCGACGACCCGGTCTGACATCCATCGTGTCCTGCTCGGGCCCAAACCTATAATGACGTCCCAGTGGAGCACAACATACCAAAGGTGGTACGATGCGGGTGGGTTACGGGAGGCGATGATGAGTCACAGAGCCAAGGTGTTCTTCGTGTGTGTCCTCGTTTGTGGCGTGTGGCGTTGTGCATCGGATGACACCACTCCCTCGTTGGCGTGTGTGCCCGGTGAGGCGAAAGCGTGTCCGTGTGCGTGGCATTATCAAGAGTGCAAGCAGGATGGATCCGGATACACCTCGTGCAACTGTCCCACCGAAGATGTGGCCCAACCACCCGAGATCGTCGACACCGTGGAGGTCATCGACACGGTGGAAGTCATCGACACGGTGGAGGTCCCGGACACCCCAACCATTCCCGAAATTGTCGAGCCGTTGCCGGGATGTGAGACCGCCGCCAACGCACTCCCTGCGCCTCTCGCTCCCACCCAAGTGAGCACCTTGCAGGACCAGGGGGACGCGATCGGGATGCGCGCCATCGCGTTGCAGATCTTCGCCGACGCGGCGGGCGAGATCTTAGAGATGGAGAACATCGAGAATCCCCTCTCGATCCACGAAGGCGCGTGCAAGACCATCGAGTCCATCACAGAGAACGAATGGCAGATTGGCTATGCGGATTGCGAGACCCACTCGGGGTACATCCGTTACACCGGCACCGCATTTCTACGCCGGCTCGATGCGACGGAGCGGCGATACATGTTTTGGACGGCGCCTGAGGGGTTGCACTACCAAGCCACCGCGCTATTGGCTGAAGATATGTTTTGGAACTTTGAGAAACACATCTGGTCCAACGATGTGACGGGCAGTATGCCGGCGTTCGTCGCCGACGTCGTGAGTCTGAGCAGCACCTCCGATCTGCACGGTGTGATCTCTGTCACCGAAGAGCAGCCCATCCGCGGCCGGATCGACAAAGGGGTCCCCGTCTACGACGTGGTCGCACCGATCTACGGTCATGCAAAAATTGTCTCGTGCACAGAGGACACGGAACCGTGCCCCGCAGAGGCGATGTCGTTGACGCACGAGGTGGCGGTCTGCGAGAGCAACCCGATCACCTGGTACCCCTTTATGGAAGACGCCTGTCATTGCCCGGAAAAGGGCTTGTTTTCGGTGCACACCAGCCAATTTGGGGATGTGGCTCAATTCGAATTCGGACCGTGCGGCGAGGTCCAGACCGATTTCGTGGACTATGAAAACCGCTGCGGATCCACCCTTCCGTGTACCGATGCGGTGGATTTTACTATCGATCAAAACGCCCTGAGCGTCATCGAAGAGCTGTGCTACAAACAGTGCGCCGTCTTGACGGCGATGCGTGTGGTCTTCACCGAGTCGTGCGCACGCTTTGACACCGAGATGGAAGGCCCGCACTAGCCCCCACGGTGTTGACCCGGCACCCCACGC
>CAUZBV010000337.1:0-4736 GCA_963578115.1 Myxococcales bacterium | reverse complement strand
ACAGCCCGTGTCCGGGTTGCAGGAATCGGCCGTGCACGGATCGTCGTCGGCACACACCAGATCCGCCGTGACACACTGGCCATTGGGTGCACACGTGTCTTTCGTGCATGCATTCCCATCATCGCACTGGCCGTCGTTGGCGCAGCAGTTCTCGATTGATGTGTGCACACACTCGCTGGCCAGGCAGGTGTCCTGGGTGCAGGGATCCGCATCCGCGCACTGCACGTCGAGGGTGCAGCAGTTGGCAGTGACCACGGTAATGCATTGTCCGCCAAAACAAGAGTCGGTGGTGCAAGAATCCCCGTCGTCGCAGTCGCTGTCTCCTTGGCAGCAGCCGGTGATGGCTTCGTGCTTGCAGGTACCGTCGGCCAAGCATTTGTCCGCCGTGCAAGCGTCTTGATCATCACAGGCCGCGTCATTCTGACAGCCGCCACAGCCGGGGATGGGCGCAAACACACAGCCCGTATCCGGGTTGCAGGAATCGGTCGTGCACGGATCGTTGTCGGCACACACCAGATCCGCCGTGACACACTGGCCATTGGGTGCACACGTGTCTTTCGTGCATGCATTCCCGTCATCACACGCGTCGTTGTTCTGGCATCCACCGCAATTGGGGATGGGCTCATACACGCAGCCCGTGTTGGGGTTGCAGGAATCGGCCGTACAGGGGTCCTCATCGCCGCACTCGGCGGGCTCTTGGACACAGCCCACTTCCGGATCACACCACTCGATGGTGCACTCGTTGGCATCATCGCAGGGAGAATCCACCGAGACACACGTGTTGTCATCGCCGCAGCTGTCGGCGGTGCATAGATTGTCATCATCGCATTCGCCGTCTTCCATGCAGCAGTCCGGCACTTCGATAGACTCGCAGACACCACACTCGCCCACGCACTGGAAGGTGACGCATGCGTTGTCCTGGCCGCATTCGGTGGCCGTGGAACACTCTGTCGGGCGCGGTTCATACTCGCAGCTGCCGCCCACTTGAGGACAGAGGTCGTCCGTGCAGGGGTCGCTGTCATCACAGTCGTCATTGATCTCGCAGCACGATTCTTTGGTTAGAAGCTCGCACAGTTTGTCTTCCAACCGGCAGTGGGGTTGTTGGCACGCCCCGATCGCCACATAGCCCAGGACGCAGTCCAAGTCGTTGGAGCACTCAATCACGGGACCGGCGTCCTCTTGGGCGTCCGAAATCACCGGCGTGTCCGGTACAGCAGCATCCAGCGGCGGAACGGTGCTGTCACCACCGTAGGCGTCGACAATGGAGATCTTCGCACCGGGCGTGCCTGAATCACCGCAAGCCACGATCATCCCCGTGACCAAAAGCAGGGTGAACAACCCACTCCGCACGGATTGTGTCAATTCACTTCGCATCCACAAACAACCACCACTCAAGACTCGCATAGCAACCTCCGATGGGGGATCATACCCACTCCACTCGACCTTTGCACGCGCTGCGTGCACGCGCGAGAAGATGCAAATTCCATTCTCAACGAGAGGAATGACATATTATTGTTTATTTTCAATTGGTTGCGCATATCGGCGCCCAACGTACAACGCGCTAGAAACGTCCATTCCTTGAACATCGTTAGAATGTTGACGCAGATTCGTGGCTACAAGCCCTCAAGTGCGGACGTCAGCGCTGGTCGACGGGCTGGTATTCGCGCTCACCAGGGCCGGTGTAGATCTGCCGCGGTCGTGTGATTGGGTACCCGTGTGCCAGGTTCTCTTTCCATTGGGCGATCCACCCCGGAAGTCGACCCAAGGCAAACATGGCCGTGAACATATTCGTGGGAATGTTCAGCGCCCGGTAGATGATCCCACTGTAGAAGTCCACATTGGGATAGAGGTTGCGCTCTTTGAAATAGGAGTCGTTGAGTGCCACCTCTTCCAGCTTGCGTGCCACGTTGAGCAAGGGATCATTTTTCTGCATGTTGGCCAGAACCTTCTCACACGATTCACGCAAGATCGTGGCACGAGGATCGTAGCTCTTGTAGACACGGTGACCAAATCCCATGAGTCGGAATCCGGATGACTTGTCCCGAGCGAGATTCACATATTTCCCAACGTCGCCGCCATCCTTAAGAATGAGTTCCAACATCTCGATCACACGCTGATTGGCGCCACCATGTAAGGGCCCCCACAACGCACAAATTCCGGCCGAAATACACGCATACAAGTTGGCTCGTGCGCTGCCCACAGCGCGAACCGTGCTGGTCGAGCAATTTTGCTCGTGATCCGCATGCAGGATAAGCAATTGGTCCAGCACCCGCACATTCTCCTCATTGATGATAAAAGGCTCCGTGCGATACCCAAACATCATCTTGAGCAGACGCGCTGAATAGCTCAACGCATTCTCCGGATACATGTAGGCTTCGCCCCGCGATTGCTTGTAACTAAACGCCGCAATGGTGGGTAATTTTGCCAACAAACGGATGGTGCTCATTCGAACATCATCCGGATTCACAGGATCTTGCGAATCGGGATAAAACGTCGACAGCGCGCACACGACAGCCGACAAGATCGCCATGGGATGGGCGTTGGGAGGAAACGCCATGAACATGCGTTTGATGTCTTCGTGAAGCAAGCTGTGAAGGGTGAGCTGACTGTCCCACTCCTCGAGCTCCGCTGGACTGGGTAGACGTCCTTCGGTCAGTAAATAGGACACCTCCGTGAACGTGGACAGAGAGGCCAGCTGCTCAATGGGATAGCCTCGGTAACGTAAGATGCCGTTTTCACCGTCGATGTAGGTAATGTCACTGGTACAGGAGCCCGTGTTTCCATACCCGGGGTCCAACATGATGTGACCGGTGGTTCCACGCACCGGCTTAATGGCGATGCCCCGCTCGCCCTCGCTCCCCACAACCGTGTCGAGATCCAATGAATTGCCCGCAATATTAATCGATACTTTCTCGGTCATCCCGCGGTCCTCCCTCGCATCCGAACGCCTCGCCGATTTTCCTCTTGTGTAGAAATGAACTACCATTACCGCCGCTGATTCGCAACGACACAGAGTGAGTTTTTCCTCAGAGCCTATCGAAAATGACCTCTCGAACCATACTGCATTTGACGGACCGATTGAGCCGACGGGGCGGTGCAGACTGGCACCTGGCCGGTGTCATCGACGCACAATTACCCGAACAATCCGTGGCCTTGGCTGTCGGTCGCCGGGATGCAAGCGGTGTGGCGACCTGCCCCGTTCACGTGGTGACTGGCCTGGACGCCCGGCGAGCCCAACCCTGCAATCTCAACCCCCTGGTCGACGAACTCTGCCCCGATGTCATTCATGTACACAACGTCGTCAACCCAAGCGTGCTCCAATGGGCAGCCAAACACGGCGCGGTCATGACCATTCAAGATCACCGCAGTTTCTGTCCTGCCCGCGGCAAGTGGATGGCCGATGGCGCCGTGTGCCAGAATCGAATGAGCCGTGACCAATGTCGCGCCTGCTTCGACGACGACACCTATTTCACGGACATCCTGGCCCTGACGAAAGAGCGATTGGCAGCCGTACAGAACATGGCGGCGATCACGGTGCTGTCCCAGTACATGCGCGATGAGTTGATCCTGGTCGGCGTTCCCCAGGACCGCGTGCACGTGGTCTCACCCTTTGTGCACGAGCTCCAAGCCTCAAACACACCGGACACCGGTCCCCCCTGCGTGCTCGTCGTCGGTCGATTGGTCGAATCCAAGGGCATCCAGGACGCCATCGCCGCGTGGAAAGGGGCCGACACAACCTTGCCACTGGTGTTTGTCGGGGACGGTCCCTTGCGCGATTTCATCGAAAGCCGGGGGTTTGAAGTCACCGGGTGGGTCAACCACGAACAACTGGCGGCCTGGTACGGCCGCGCACAGGCCCTGCTGCTCCCCTCCCGCTGGCAGGAACCCTTTGGGATCGTCGGCATCGAAGCGCTTTCTTTTCAGGTGCCCGTTGTGGCGTACGACAGCGGCGGGATCGGAGAATGGCATCCCGGACCAGGCCTCGTAGCCATGGGTGATGTGGCCGCGTTGTCCAATGCGCTGGATGAATGCCTGGGACAGCCCGTTGCGCCCAAACACGCGTTCAAACGCGAGGAAGCCACCGCGGCTTTGGAGCGTGTCTACCAAGAAATCGCCAGGGTTAATGGAACCAATGCTTGCACTGCGCGACCGGATGGGGCAGGATGCGCGCCATGAAAACGAAGCACATCATGATCGGAAGTCTATTGTCGGTTGCGTTGATCCTTGGATGCAGCGAGGCCAAATCGAAGAAACAAGGCAAGGAAGCGGCTCCGCCAAACGCGAGCGGAAACGCTTCTGCGACGCCTTCGCCGACTGAAGGGGCTGCGAAGCCTATCGCCACGAAAAAGGCGGCGGCGCCCACGGCGAAGACAGGAGCCACTACCGAGACGATCAACACCTCGGCTCGAGGCCAAGAAACCAAGCCCACAGAGGCCAAGCCCACAGAGGCCGCGGCTGCTAACAAGGCGAACGAGGCGAAACAGGAAGAGGCGGTGCCCTCGGCCACTGCAGACGATTGTGCCAAAGGCTTTGCCAACATGCTCGCCCAGCTCAAAGGTGAAGTCGCGCGCTTGTCAGGAAAAAAGGACGATGAGAGCGCCAAACGGCAAGTCGATTCGTTCATTAAAATGCAAGAGGGTCTCTCGAAGAATAGGGACCGTTGGCTTGAACAGTGCCAACATCAACCGGCGGCTACAGTGCAATGTTTTATCACCGGGAAATCCTTCATGGACATC
>CAUZBV010000336.1:0-4769 GCA_963578115.1 Myxococcales bacterium | reverse complement strand
CTAGCCCAGTTGGGATTCCGAACGAGCTTCTGGACCCGTAGTTCGGCCGACGGCCGCTTTGTGGCCAACGGCGGCGGCAATGGCGTGGGTTCAACGATCACCGATCTCCAACGCGGGATCGACATTGGCGTGAAGTCGTCCTACGACCCGGGATTTTTCCCAGACAACTCGGGCTTCATCTACCAAGGCGGTGGCAACGGCACCCAGATCTGCACCCAGCCCATGCTAGAGACCGTGACGGCAGTAGACTACGACGATCCGGGTTGCATGAAGGGCATCGGCATCAACCTCTACCAGCATGTGGCGCGAGGTCTGAACGGTGGCGATTACTTCATCATCAACAGCCAATTCACCAGCGACTCGGGCAGCGCCTCAAAAAATCCGCGCGCCACCTTCAACGTGGGTTCCACCATGAAGTTCAGTCCCATGGTGTTCGACGGCACAACCTACGAACAGTTGTCTTCGGTCATCGTCGACTCGCCCTTTGAGGGCGACTCGGTCTTGTCCCCCTCCGGGCGCTTGGTCATCAGCCGCTTGGCCGGTGGCGACGACGGTCAATCGCTGGGCTACGTGATCCGACAGGTTGAAACCAGCAAGTTTGGCTCCAACTACCTCGTCAATGTGAACAAGGTGGTCGCCCGGGTTTGTACCGTGGGCGCCAAGGCCAACATCTCGTTTGATGAACGCTTCTTTGTCACCCACAGTTACGAAGAGGGGCGGTCCAACATCATTCTGGTGGACTTGTTGAAAGACCAGCAATACCAGGTGACCAACATGCCCGAGGGAACACGAGCGCTCTTCCCGCACTTCCGTTCGGACGGGTGGTTCTACTTCTTGGTCAAGGGCAAGAGCGGCGACCCGGAGTATGTCATGGCCAGCGACCTCGCCCTACTGTTGCAATAACTGATGAGCGCGCCCCGCACCATTCGTGTTCTGCTCCTCAGCACGGCCTTGATCGGCCTGGGCTGTACCGAAGCGAAAGTCATCGACATGAGCCATGCGGGTGCGACCAAGTTCCCGGGGCAAGGAGCCGCCAAGGCCGACGCGTTCGGACGGGCGCTGGTGGGTGTGGCGGCCCCCTATCCGGCCGATCTTTCCCTGTCGAACAACGAGGACATCCTGCGCAGCAACATGGGGGCTCGACGCAAGGTGGCGTGGGATATCGTGATGCGGGCGCTGGGTCCCGTGCCGCTACTCGGCTTGGCCGATGCGGCGGAACGCCACGAAGACGTGGTGCTCCCCGATGGCGACGTACCCAAGATCCCTCGCTGGCAGACCTGGTACGGCGTGGATGATTTCAAACGCTTGTTTCGACATCTATACGGCGACCTGACACCGCTGGAACGCGCGCAGCGTGTCCCATTCGGCAGCACCGCCATCG
Organism: Myxococcales bacterium; assembly: GCA_963578115.1. Lineage (GTDB taxonomy): Bacteria > Myxococcota_A > UBA9042 > CAUZBV01. The sequence continues at coordinate 3,388 of CAUZBV010000336.1, read as the reverse complement.
ACGAGGCGTTTGAATGGAACGCCGCCTCTCTGGAGCGCTCCGAGCGATGGCCACTGGAGCGATTTCTACGCTATGTGAACGCGCTGGGCGTGTGCCCCCAGGGCATGCCCGACGATGAGTGCGCCAAGACACTTCAGAGCAAATTCAGCGGCGCGGCCTCCGGCAACGCGCGCATCACCTACAGCCCGGGCACGATGAGACACTTGCTCGAGAACTACGGCAAGATGCTCCAATGCAGCGAGACCTTGGACACCACCGGTTTCGACGCTGTTCCATTGGACGAAACGCAAAACTTCTCGGCCTGCTTGCAGTCGGAATTTCCCAAGAACTCGGTGTTGATCAAGGCCCATTGGATCCGCGCTGATTTTGGCCGCAAGGTCCCGGTGTTCGACACAGACGCCAACACCCTGGACACGGTGCTCTCTCCTCTCAACTCAGCGAACTGGGCGGACGGCGACCGGGAGGCGGATCCGACCCCCAAAGACATCTACACTATCAAGCTCCAGAATGGGGACATCTATCGTTTGGGCGGACTCCACATCATGACCAAAGAGTTGCGCCACTGGGTGTGGATCACCCTGTGGTGGAGCGACCAGCCCAACGACGACTTTGGCGCCGATCGACCGGCGAATTTCCGGGACAACGTCCATTCCGTGTGGAGCAACTACAAGATGGGTGTGGTTGTGGACTATCGAGAAAACGATCCGGATCCCGCCGGCTCCTTCGAGACGATGCCCAGTTTGGCGGCGGCCCTCAAGGCCACACACAGTGAGCTCAGTTGGCTCAGCAACCCCTACATTGAACACGGCCGAGGCAACGCCCGCACCAACTGTGTGGGCTGTCACCAACACGGCGGCAGCACCGTCGGACATGATCTAAACGCCGATGGAACCCTCGATCCTTTCGATCTGGAGTTGGTCATCGACAACGAGATGTTGTTCCCGGACAACGGGCGCTCTCAAATGCGAACCCTCTTCCCGGCGGATTATCTCTGGTCCACCCAGCGGGTCGACAACCTCAATCAGGTCATCAAAAGCGAGGTCGCCAACTTCGACTTTGTGGACAATGCAGATCCCGAGCTCCGCGCGTCAGTCATCCTGCAATTGACGGGTGAAAACACACTGGGCGAGACGATCTTCGACAGCAACTGCACGGGCTGCCACGGCTTGGACGGTACGGGGGTGACCGGTCCGTCTTTGTACGACCGGGTTCCGACCATGGACGACCAGGCGCTGGTCGTGCGATTGCTCACGGGCAAACCGCCGACACCTATGCCCTCATGGAGCCAACTCAGCAACCAAGACTTGGCCAATCTACACCGCTATCTTCGCAGCACATTCAACGGCGAATAGCCGCGACCCTATTCCTCCGCCAACGACACCTCAGGAAAGAACTCGGGCTGATGAAAGTCGGGCTTGTCCCCAGGCAACGACGACCAGGCCAAATGCCGCCGGTCGTCGCCCACACCGTGGATGGCGAAACAATTGAAACGCGCAATGGGGCCGGGCACCACGTCTTTGGACACGCAAGCGCGGCCGGTCCAACGCCCCCCCTCAATGGTCGCTTGAAAGTCCGCGGGCAGCTCGCGGGCCACAATCTTTTGTGGGCCCGCCAGACCCAAGAGCAGATGATGGCCGTGGGGCCCGAACTCCGCCTCCAGATACGAACCGTCTTCCGCCACGAAAAACAACTCCACCACCTCGTACTGCCAAAGTCGCCAAAGGCGACCGGGCGGATCGGTGGGTGCCGGATCTCCGTGGTAAGGCGCATCGATGACGAGTGACCAATCGCCATCATCGGTGCGTGCGAGTGCAATGTGTACCTGCTCGTCGACATCGACGGCCTGTCCATCCCAGGTGTGTTCAATAGTCAAAGACTTCATGGGGACGACTCCTCTGGGCGTGTCATCTGAAAAATACCTTGGGCGTTGCCCGCGTCAAAGCGTAGATCGAGTCCACCGGTGTCGGGATCCACGTCGCGGCTAATAAACTCGAAGAAAGAGCCGGGGACCGGACGCTGGACAATGGCGTCGTCCTCTCCGCGAAACACTCGCCACACCGTGGCCGCGCGGTAGGCCGTTTGTCGCACACGACCGCTGGTACTCACCTCCACCGTGTCCTTGAGGCTGCGGCCCAAGGAGCGCTGCGCAGATGCCACCGCGTCCACATCGACCACCCGATCCGCGGCGTGATTGAACACGTTGCCTTCGGTGGCGATCCAGGCCATCTCCACCGATTCGGAGGCCAAGATTTCGTAGTCGGCTTCCGTGGGTGGGCGATGCTGGCGAGCGAAACAGGCCACCAGATTGGAGACCAAGGCCGCGCTGGATTCCAGGGCCAAGCTCCGGGTCTCCACCAGCTGGGCCAACATCCCTTTGGACGCCTCCGACAAGGGATCGTTCGATTGCCCCACAACGCGCTCGGCCGCGGCCTGAAAGTCCGGTGAGAACGCGCTCACATCCAGCTCCGAGACAAAGAACTGCGCGATGTCTTCGGGATGATCCGCGTGTCGCCAGGCGTGGCCCATCATCCGTAAGTTCGTGAGCGCATAGAGATCCACGTCCTCAAACCCCAGCGGCCCGAGCAGGCGTGCGAAGGCCGCCTGCCCCGTGGGCAAGCGCCCGGTGTTCACCTGCGTCACGGTGCGCAACGCGCCGTGATCGAACACAACATGTCGGCCCGATTCACTCGTTTCCGCCACATAGCGGGCGCCGTCGGGCACCTCACTCAGGGACTTGGCAAGGAGCGACAGGGTCAGAGCCTCGGCGATCACGGCCCGTGGAACCCAGTCCTCGGAAACGCTCTCCGTATCGACGCACAGGGCGTCGGACACGGCGATCTGCACACCCAGCCGAGCGGCCGATGCAGCGCCCAGAACCCGAGACAAGAGGGCATACAAATGGGACTGTTGGTACGACGACACGCCGCTACTCTACGTCAAAACGGACACCTTGCGCTAGGGGCAACTCGGTGGAGTAGTTCACCGTGTTGGTGGCCCGTCGCATGTAGCCTTTCCAGGCGTCCGAGCCGGACTCACGACCACCGCCGGTCTCTTTCTCGCCGCCAAAGGCGCCGCCGATCTCGGCTCCGCTGGGACCGATGTTGACGTTGGCGATGCCGCAGTCGCTCCCCACCGCGGACACAAAGTGTTCGGCTTCCCGAATGTCAGTCGTGAAGATGCACGACGACAAGCCCTGGGACACGTCGTTGTTCAGAACGATGGCCTCGTCCAAGGTGTCGTAGGTCATGGCATACAGAATGGGCGCGAAGGTCTCCGTACGAACGATGTCCGACTGAGCGGGCATCTCCACCAACGCCGGCGTCACGTAATGGCCACCCTCACAACCCGTTGGCTGAACGGACTCGCCACCGGTGACGATCCCGCCCGC
>CAUZBV010000335.1:0-4775 GCA_963578115.1 Myxococcales bacterium | reverse complement strand
GTCTTCCAGCAGTGTGCCTTCGGGTCCAAATAATGACGTTCATCCAGGAGCCCACTGGTGAACACGGGTTGCTCAGGATCGCCCGCAATCACTTCGATCCAGGCTTCGCTGATGTCTGTTGTACCGCTCGGGAAGTTGTGACCAGCGCCGACGTTGGTCACGCGCACATTCACCTGAATATGCCCCGCTCGTGTCTGGTTCTTGGCGATTTTCACTTCCATGCGCAAGGAATCCTGAAGGAATTTTAGCGTCTTTTGGGCCTGTATCTCGTGGCCCGACGCGACCGCATGGGCATGGTTTGCGCCCACAAAACGATGGGAATGAATCTTGCCACCGACCGCTGCGGGATCGTCGCTGCTCACCAGAGGCATGTGGCAATCGTTGCACGTCCGATATTGCTCGGAACCTTTTTCCGAGTAGGGACTGGCGAGCCATTCCGAGAACTGATGGCCACGTTCATCAAGTTGGGTGCCCGTCAGCGTCTCGGGCAGAATCTGCTGATGACAGCTCGCGCAGAAGATGGGCTCTTGCATGAGGGGGCGTTTCATCATTCGTTGCTTATGACCTGCGATGTCTAATCGAAGCAACATCTTCCCAATCCAGCTGGAGCCAAAGAGCGTCAAGGGTGTCGTGGGAGGTTTCAACAGATAACTACCATTGCCCAAAGGTTCGGTGCCGATGGCAATGATTGAATGGCATGTCAGGCATGAGACGCCCTCATCACGGGGGGGTGTGCCTACTTCCGCGGATGTGACTGTTTCGTCTATTTCGCCAGCGATGAGCGCGATGGGATTGTGGCATCCGGCACAGAAACGTCCGGCTGCCACACCATTTTCGCGCTGGAACCACCGGATCCCGGTCGCGACGTGGGGATCGCTGGCCGCATACCGATGCATGGACTCGGACCACTGCTGGTAAATGTCTTGATGGCATGTTCGGCACGCTTCGGAATTGGCGAGTAATGCTGGATGAACGAACCCATCACCGGTGACCTTGACCTGGGCTGGTGCATACGCATCTTCCCCGTAGGGTAGGGCATATCCCAGCGTTTGAGGCGCGGCCCGGACCGATTGGAGCCAAGCACCGGCGGCAAATGACAGTCCAAAGACGACGACCGTTCCGGCCACCGCCGGGATGACCCATCGTTGAGACCAACGTCCAGCGAGCCGTTGCCTGACGGCCAGGAGGATGTGCACGAGGACCACCAATGTCATGACCGCGCTCGACCACAGGTGCACATGTTGGAGCCATGGCGATGGTTGGTAGCCAATCCCTGCAACGATCGTGATCCCCAGCCCGGAGCCCAACGCGACAATGACCAAGGCCAGAGACGCGAGCCCAGAGCGGTTGTTCCCTCGAAGTTTCCAATGTTGAAAGAGCACCCAGCCCATGGGCGTCAACATGGCCCAGCCCAACACCACGTGAAGCAATTGTGCGAGCTGAATTGTCGCATCGGAGCCTTGGTGTACGCTCAGATACAGACCAGTAAACACCAAAAAGGCCGCAGAAAAAGCGGCTATGGTCGAAAACACAGATGTCATGTGGGCCTAGTATTCCGATCGAGTTTGTGTGTGTAAAGTCTGCACGGCGTGATGACTAGGGCAAGTACGTGCGAAGATTGAACGCGAAGAAGCTATCTTCTTTGTTGTCGATGTTTTGCCGGAACCCGAATTCAAATCCCATGGTTTGGGCGACAAAACCGATTCCACCGGAGATGTACCGGGCGTCCACAATCTCGTCGTACTGATACCCTACTCGCAGTGGAAAGCGTTCGGCTACGCTGTATTCCAAGCCCACGTTGTATTGGTTGGTGGTCTTGTCCAGCGTCTCAAAATCGAGCACGGCATCGAACGACGCCAAGAATCCGGACACCAAGATGCTTGCACCCACGCCCAATTGTCGTGGCAACTCCGTGGTCTTGCTTTCGATGAGGTTGTGACCCACGACGCCGATCCGAAAAATGTTGTTGACCACGAGCAACGCCCCAGCGTCCAGGGTGAAGGCTTTGTTGCGATTATCACCCTCCAGATCCGAATCCAAATACGCGATGCCCATTCCGATGTGGAGCGCCATGCCATCCGTTCGATAGCCCGATGCGAATCCGGCTCGAATCATGTGGCCGATCCGATCCGCGAGGCCGCCATTGTTCGCGAACGATTCGTCCATGATGTAGGTGTAGCTTATGCCTGCAGCGATGTCCTGGTTGGTTTTGCTGTCGACAATCGCCGCAGTGAACGCATGACCCCTGGCCGGGGCGTTGTAGTGATAACCGGTGTCGATGGAGTATTGAATGATCTGGTGCATGGCTGCGGGGTTGTACACCAGGGCGGTGGGTCCGACGGCGGCCGATCGCACGGCCCCCGAGAGCGCGGTACCCGCCGCTGTGTTGGATAAATCTTGCGCTGTTGCCGTACCAACGAAGGTGCTACACGCCACGAGGGTCACAAATAGTCGGTGTCCAAAATGCATGAAAGTCCTCTCAAAGGGCACGAACGCAAATGCTCCTGCCGCATGGCGGAGCATAGAGGTCGAAGAAATAACCGTCAAGAATTTGATATACTTGAAGAATTCAAGCGTGCCCGTGGAGATTCATGGTTCTCGAGTACGCGCGTTCTGATACACTCTGCGACCAACTGGCAGCGGATTGGTCGGCTGCGATCACAGAGAGCACGAGCATTGATTCTTGTCGCCCATCACAAAGGAAGCATCTGTCGCTCATCGTTGGGTAGTCTCGCCTTGCTGTGGAGCGTTGTCGTCCTTTTCATGGCGGGGTGTGGTGGTGTGGAGTCGAACGTGATTCCGACCATTCAGTTCGATCCGGAGCTCAAAGCGGACCCTCAGGCGATATTTGTCAGTGGGTTGTCCTCCGGTGGACGCGTCGCGATGGTGGGTCTCCCGGGAGCATTGCCACCCTCGGTTCGTTATCAGATTTACCAAGAGGGGACCCCTCATTTGCTCGCGGAAGGATCGGCATCGGTCAGAGGCGCCTTTGCCCTTTGGTTGAATATTGAGGCGCCTCGCGTTGTTATACGCGCGTTGTCACCCGACCAGAAGCTTTGGGGCCCGGACATTCCCGTGGCACTCGATGCGAACATGCCGGAAGTACGCCCTGTAGCCGATGGGCTGTTGAGTGCGTCGACGCAGACAGTCAATGGCACTACGTTCGGATTGGTGACCGGGATCGGCGCAGCGGCACCGGCCGGACAAGACTTGGTTGTTGGAGGCATTGACACCGCGGATGCGGTCCGTGTGAAGCCGGACAGTACCGGTGCTTTTGTTGCGATGGTCGAGGGGCGTCATCACGATCGAATCGTCGTCTTCGCGGTTGGTTCAGGGGACGAGCTTGTCCGATCCACACCTGTGGAAGCAGAGCTGACCTCCGGGGATTTCCCGCTGGTCTTGACACCGCGGCCCGCGCAATCGCCAGCGCCCTTGGCATTTTTTGCACCAGCCGGATCGCTTCAGGCGGAGTCGCTCATCCAGGTCCATTCGGAGGGTGCGATTGTTGCCTCCATGGCGATATCCACCGGACAGGATGGCGCAGTGGGGGGCTGTCTTTTTGAGCTTCCGGCGCAGGACGTCATGGAAGTCTCCGGTGTGGGTCCCAAGGGAGAAACGCGAATCGGGCGCCGCACGGTGCTGGAGCAAACACACGATGTATCGATCTTGTCGCCCGATCTTCAATGGCACTTCGATCCAGACGTGGGCGTGTGGTTTGATGGAACGGTAGCGGCGTCCTTGGCGCATCTGATCGCGGTGGATTGCAACACCGGGCAGGCGCGCATGGAACGTGTTGCGGATGATGCGACCGTGGGCTTGCCATTGCAGGCGGCAATGGGTGACATCATCGCCTTGTTTGGGATTGATGAGGACGGTCACATTAGCGTTCCGCAATTCATGTACGCGGAGACGGGCCAAGCGGTCATTACCCCCATTCCAGCCTTGGATGATGACCATGTGGTCTCCAGTGGCGTTGAATCGGGGAGCGTGCTCATCGCGGGACTTGGTTCCGAGGAGTCAGACAGTCCCCTGTTGCCCTATGCCAGTGTGGAGGTCGTGGTTGGCGGCTCAACGGCCTTGTTCTTCGAGGGGGGAGCCTCGGGTGGGATGGCCTTTGTGCTGGATGGCGTCGCCGCTCAGGAGTCTCTGTCAATGACCCAGATTGTGGGTCCCTATCGATCCGACCCCTTGCCTGTGACGCTTCAGGAAGCCGACGCTGTGGGGACCCCACCGGACCCGGCCGCCGGACTGATCGCGGTCCGTGCCGATGGCATGGGGCGTTTGTATGCCCAAGGATATGCCGGATCCGTGGCGGGTGATACGGTGCTGCTTGCCAATCTTCGCACCGGCTTGACCACTTCTTTGGTGATTCAGCCCATAGTATTTGAGTTCCAAAAGGAGTTTCTCGGCGAGCCCGGTGATCCCATCGCGATCATGACTCAGTTCGAAGGGAAATCGTCGATGTATACCCTTCGTTCATCCGCTTTGTATGATCTGCCATTTGTGGTCTCTGCCGCCGATGGACGGGTTTGTGTGGCGGGTCCACCGGGTACAGCCGATCAAGTCGATTCAGTGCACTTGCTGTGGAAAGACGCCCTCGCCCCCGTGGGTGTACCCGTGTTTCGCGGTCAGGATGATTCGTGGATCTCCATGAGCGACGAAACTCATTTTCCGAACGAAGTGGGTCAGGTCATGGCATGGGGCCTGTCAACCGACGCCGTCGAACAGATGGTCCCTGCGATGCACAGCGTGAACATGAGTGGTCTGGTCATCGA
>CAUZBV010000334.1:0-4791 GCA_963578115.1 Myxococcales bacterium | reverse complement strand
GGTGTCCGACACGAATCCCCCCCTCTATTGAATGGTTCCAGGCTAAAAGACCCTCGCTGCCAGGTCAACCACAGGGCCTTTCCAACAAAATTTTTGCACGGCGCCTTGACAAATTCGATAGTTGTCATATTTTGAAACTATCGAAATGAGAAGAGACGCAAAAAACACGGACCTCAAAGAACTCGCGCAAATGTTCAAAGCGCTCTCCAACACGAACCGGCTCCGGCTCTTTTTGGAGATCCTGCGCGAACAACAGCGGGATTTTCGAGACCATAAATCTTGCTTGCTCAACCCCATCATGGGGCGCTTGAAGATAGGGGCGCCCACGGTCTCGCATCACCTCAAAGAGCTCGTCAATGCGCGCTTGGTGACCACGGAGCGACAGGGCAAATACCTCACCTGCTCCGTCAGTTCGGGGGCCATGCGTCAGCTGGAGTCATTTTTTGCGGGGCGTGGTGAGAGCAGCATGTAGGGGTTGCGTTTTTTTGGGCTATCACTTCGACACTTGTCGAAGTGATAAACTTTGTGGCGGTCGAACGCCGCTCGATGGAGAAGAAGATGACACTTTCGTTGGAATCCACTAATCATCTGTATTGGCACCTTGGCCGCACGTTGAGAGAAAAGACCGGAGCGTCCCCAAGATTGCGGAGTACATCGCACGTGAAGACAGACAACCCGTCCCTCAAGAAGGTGGTGATTCACAAAGCGGGCAGCTATGACCGGCTCCGCTTTGAGACCCAACCTTTGCCCGAAATGAGTCCGGATGATGTACTCGTAACGGTTCGCGCGATCGGCGTGAATTACGCCGACGTCGTGGTCCGCATGGGCTTGTATCAATCAGCCAAAGACTATGTGGGCTGGCCCATCACACCCGGCTTTGAATTCGCGGGCGAGGTCGCCGCCGTGGGCAACGCGGTCACGGACCACGCCATCGGCGATCGCGTCTTTGGAGTGACCCGCTTTGGAGGCTACGCCACTCACATCGCTGTGCCGAAGACACAACTCTTCCCCATCCCCGGTGGGATGCCATTTGAGCAAGCAGCAGGCTTTCCCGCCGTGTTTCTGACGGCGTATTTCGCCCTCCATGAATTGGCGCATCCCCGGGCGGGTGACACGCTGTTAATCCACTCGGCCGCAGGCGGGGTGGGCGGCTCATTGGTGCAGCTGGGCAAGGCGGCCGGATGCCGCGTGGTCGGGGTCGTCGGGAGCAGCCATAAAGTGGCGACCGCCGAACAGATGGGAGCCGATGTCGTCATCGACAAGTCGGTCGATGATCTGTGGGCATCCGCTGCATTGCACGCCCCGGATGGGTACGATGTCATCGCGGACGCCAACGGCGTAGCGACGCTTAAACAGAGTTACAATCATTTGCGTCCCACAGGGCGGCTCGTCATCTATGGGTTTCACACCATGATGCCCAAGAAAGGGGGTCGGCCCAATTGGTTCAAATTGGCCTGGGACTACCTCCGTACGCCGCGCTTTAACCCGATGGACATGACCAACGACAACAAGAACGTCATGGCGTTCAACCTCAGCTATCTCTTTGAGAACAATGACATGCTTCAACGAGCCATGGGAGACATGGTGGGATGGCTGAATGACGGACGCATCGCACCTCCCCCGACAACGACCTACCCCTTTGAACAGGTCGCTCAGGCCCACCGAGATATTGAGTCGGGCCAAACCACCGGAAAGTTGGTGCTGATCCCTTAACGGAGACAGCGGTCCATCAGAGGGTCGCGTCGACCAAGTCCACGTTGTAGATCAAGCGCCGCAGTTTGCTGCGAGCGCAGGGCCGATCCATCTCTTCCCGGGCCAACGCATGCAAGGGTGCCGTATGAGCGTCCGCTCGTTCCAACGCGTCGAGTCGCCACTGCCGCGCCCGGTCCGGCTGCCCAGCCGCGTCCGCGGCGCGGGCACCCCAGACCCAACACTGCACAGTGCGAAACGTTGATTGAACGGCCTGAGTGCCGACGTCAAAGTGCGCAAGCGCAACAGCCCATTGGCCGTGCCGCAGTTGAAGAACGCCGGCCATAAAACGATAGGTGGGTTCGTCTGGGTGCAACGCAACGGCTTGTTCCACCAATGCGAGTGTCTTGGCCGAGCGATGTTCCTCCACATCCACGCGGCTGGCTTCACACCAGAACGCATAGGCTTCTTCTGCCGGCGTCGCGTTCGCAACGTGACCCGACCAGACCGGGTCCGGGGACAACTCCTGATGCCCTACGGATGCGCTCCAATCCCAGGGAATGGAGACATATGGACCCTGTCCCGTTGGGGCGTCACCCACCGACACATACGCCGTCGACTCCTCGGGAGAAAACACCACGCTCTGGACGGTCATGGCCTGAGAGATCACACCACCGCCGGCTCGTTCGACACCCGTCTGCGGGTCCACACGGTCGCCCAGCAGTTGCATGAGATCCACGGCGCCCAAGCCGCCACGCCCCTTTCCTTCGGCCACCACACTCTTCATCCGCGACGTTCGGCTGTCCGAATGCTCACGCCACGCGGGCATGGGCGCCACTTGACCGGGCATACTCTCAGGATGCCGATTCCGATTGGTGCACACGATGGCGTTCTCATTCGAAGACGGGCGGACGACGAAGACCCCGTCCCCCGTCGTCTCCACCACGACGGCTTGATGTTCTGCCGCCGACGAAATGCAAATCCCCCAGGTAGATGCGATGGGATGTTCTCGGCAACGGGCCACCGCTTCCTCGATGGTCGACGCACGACGCACGATGTCGTGGCACAGATCCACGATGCACCGCCCATCAAAGCGCACTCGACGGTGAAAACGGGTGTGCGCCGCTACACAGATCCCCGCTTCGTTGAAACCGGTCACACCCGGGATGTCGACACCCAAGGTCGACACGTATCCATAGCGCAGGCCATCAGCGGGATCACAAAACACCACCGCCGGTTGCACGTCCCAGACCCCAACGCAGGGGTAATCAAAATTCCGAGCGTGTCGGAGCAAACCGTCGTTGGACGTGTCGTCCCACACCACCGTCGACGAACACGCCGCGGTCATGGCCCGACCCGCACGTTGGGCGAAAGGACCGATGTTGGCGCCGCCTGCCCTACCCACCAGATTCTGGAAGGCGTCCATCAACACCAGGTGTTTTGCAGTCGACATTGGCATACCCACGCAACGGAAAAAGGCTCGCGATCGCTCGACATATTCCTGGGGTCGATGCCGGTGGAGCCGACGCATGGCCACCTGCATAGCCACCCAAATGGCCGCCTGGCTGAGGCGACCGCCAAGACTCCGATGATTGGCATCCATCAACAAGCGCATAGACAGACTAGTCAGGCAGCGATGGGTGTCCTCCTGGGGGCCGGATGCCCTCATGATTTGGCCGTACTGGGTGCCCATCTCAGCCTGGGTTCCCTTCAAATTGATCACATGAATACGTGGCATAGACTCTCCTAGGGCGATCCTTTCAAGGGCAATAAGACGCGCTCTTGCATAAACTGAAGGACGCTGTCGAGATGGGTATCCAACGTCACGCGTCGAAAGACGATGCCGTCCACCATCGTCAACACCGTGTCCACGAGCCCCTCCACCGCACACGGTCGGATGCGGCCCGTCTCCACGCCCTGCTCCACAAGCCGCACCAGAAAACGCCGCTGGGGCTCCAGCACGCGTCGCTGGCGCTCCACCAACGCTTGAGTGGACTGACTTCGGACGGCCCACAGTTGAATCAACCCATGCAACACAGTGGGGTCGGTTTCGTAAAACCCGACCGCCGCATCCAGCAAGGCGACCAGCTGGTCAATGGGGTGTTCTTTTTCGGCCATGGCCTGGACCACGTGCGCCAGGACGCGGTCCTCCACGTCGTCTGCGACCGCGTCGAAGAGGCTGCCCACATCCGGAAAATACCAATAGAGCGTGGGGCGCTTCATGCTGAGCGCCTTGGCGATGTCGCTCATGGTCGTTCCTTGCACACCCTGGCGCAGGACAACCTCAAAGGCCTTTCGGGCAATTTCGCGACGCTTTTTGTAATTAATGGGTCGTGCCATAGTTCCTCGACACTCTGTCAAGTAACTATTTCTCGACAGTCTGTCAAGTTAAACCCGATCCGTTGGGAACAAGACCCTGTGAGAACCGTCGTTTACTGGGCTGCCAAACCGACGGTCACGCCAAAGATTGCGATCGCCAGGGTGATCGTCAAGAGAACGCCCCACGCGATGTGCTCTAGAATTTCTGGTGTCGCGCGCTCAACGCTCTGCTCAGACTGCTGTGTGTGTGGTTTCATCCGGTACGCTCCTGATTTGATCTCGCAAAGGAGAAGGCGACTATCAATAGGGATCATTCGCCACCGTGCCATTCGGGATCGTCCCGAGATTTGTTGAAAATAATGTGTTTTGGACAAGATTTAGGGAGTGAATGGAGGACTGCGCGCACCTCGCGCGCGCTTAGAACAATCGGTATACTGCTTTCCATAGAGGAGCAATGCATGAAATCACTTCGCAAGGGTGATTTAAGGTCGCCTTCGCGTTGGCGTGAATCGACAGCCAACAGTGCCCTCCCCTGCCATGACGCGAGCGACTACTCACCTCGTGGTTTCGGGACATGCGTTGCGGGAGAAACCATGACCACACGCCTGTTCGCAAAGACCGAGATGATGTCGTTGGTCCTCGTGATTCTGGCGACGGCCTTCGGATGCCAACCGCGCGCTGAATCTCCGGAGAAGGCCATGCCGACCGGGGCCTTGCCCGGTGGAGACTGCATGACGAGCTGGCAATGTCGGGAGTTTGGTCACTGTACACCGGACGGTGACT
>CAUZBV010000333.1:0-4796 GCA_963578115.1 Myxococcales bacterium | reverse complement strand
TTTGGCGGTCAACACCAACAGTGACACCACCAGCAGCGTGATCGTTACTTGGACGGCGCCTGGCGACAACGGTCCCAAAGGCAAGGCAGGATCGTATGACCTGCGGATCTCGCCACAACCCATCAACAGCATCAACTTTGATCAGGCCCAGTCGGTCCCGACCGGCAGCCCCAATGATGCGGGGGCAACGGAAAACGTTGTGGTCACGGGTCTTGTAACCGAGAGCCTCTATTACGCGGCGGTCAAAGCCACCGACGATGACGGCAATGAGTCCGACATGTCCAATGTGTCGTCCGGATGGACCCAGGACGAGGCGCCTGCACTCGTCACCGATCTCGCCGTTGTGGGCGTCACCGGAGGAAGCGACGCCGGAATGACCTTGCAGTGGACGGCCACGGGCGATGACGGCAACCAAGGCACCGCAACAAGCTATGAGATCCGATATTCCACTTCGTTCATTAGCGCGAACAACTTTGAAAACGCGACATTGGTCGCCGATCCCCCATCGCCCAAACCCGCGGGAAGCGTTGAAAAGCACGCCATCTCGGGGCTCGCACCCGGTACGTTGTATTACGTAGCGATGAAGGTGACGGACGAACGCGGCAACACCTCTCTCCTGTCGAACGTGGCCGGCGGAACCACTCCGGACAGCGTACCTCCCGACTCCGTATCCGACCTCACAGCCGACACCGCCAACCTCGCCGGACGGCTGAACCTCCAGTGGACGGCACCGGGTGACGATGGGGCGACCGGCAAGGTCAGCTCCTACAACATTCGTTGGTCTCTCACGCCCATCACACCGGAAAACTTCGACCAAGCGACCGCCGGTGTGGCCACCGTCATCCCCGTGCAAAGTGGACAGAACCAGACCGCCACACTCCGGCAGCTCCCGGATGAGGCGTTGATCTACGTGGCCCTCCAGGCAGGCGATGACCAAGGCAATTGGTCCGATGTATCCGACACTGCCTCCGCCAACACGCTCGACGTGCCGCCGGCCAAAGTCGTGAACCTGTCTCAAACCGACAAGAGCAACACGTCTGTGACCGTCAGTTGGACGGCGCCAGGCGATGACGGCTCCCAGGGCACCGCCACGTCCTATGACCTGCGGTACAGCGCTACGCCCATCACCAGTGGAAACTTCGACTCGGCTACATCCGTCCCCACCGCCGCACCGCAGCAGGCGGGTTCCACGGAGTCTGCGCTGATCGACGGGTTGTCCGCAAACAACACCATCTATGTAGCCCTGCGAACCCAGGATGACCAAGACAACACGAGCGACCTCTCCAATGTCTTGTTGGCGAACACACTGGACGAATCGGCGCCGGGCCTCATCGATGACCTCCAAGCCATTTCGGGTGCCTTCAACGGCGCCATTGTGTTGGCATGGACCGCAACCGGAGACGACGGGAATGAAGGGAAAGCGGCCAGTTATGACTGCCGCTATGCGCAGGAGGCCGTGACCGCAGCGAATTGGGCCAGCGCCACGCCGGTGACCCTGCCGAAACCCAAGACAGCGGGCCAAGCATCGCAAGCGACCGTCAGTGGTCTCCCCGGCGAAACAGAGATCCACTTCGCGATCCGTGCGGTGGATGAAGACAGCAACGAGGGCCCCCTGTCCGCGAGCACATCGGCCATGACCAAAGCGGTCGCTCCTGGGAAAATTAGTACCTTGGCTGCGGAAGCCAAGAATGGATCGATCACGTTGACCTGGACCGCCACCGGAGACGACGGCACCCAAGGAAGCGCCACGTCATACGACATCCGCTATGGTCAGGGCACACCCAATTTTGACCAGGGATCCACCGTAGACGGCGAGCCCACTCCCGCCGAAGCCGGCACCCCCGAGAGCTTTGACGTAACGGGGCTCGATGACGATCAATCCTATTGGTTCGCCATCAAAGCGACGGATGATGTGGGTTCTTCCAGTCCCGTGTCCAACATCGCGCTCGCGACCACACCGGACCAGACCGCCCCGTCCGCCCCCGACTCACTGACGGCGGTTGCACCGGCTCCCGGGACCAAACCGGTCGCCGCGGTGAACGCCGAGGCATCCAGCACCTTGGGTTCCAAGTGGAAGGCCAATCACCTGATCGACGGCGACGCCACCACAGCGTGGGCATCCCTGGGATCGGCAGCGATGGAAGCGCAGGACGTGACCATCGAGTTGGCCGAGGAAGCGGTCATCGATCGCATCGAACTTCGACCGGATGCGTCCTATCTGCATCTCTTCCCCGTGGCGTTCACCCTGGCGATCAGCACCAACGGAAGCGTCTGGACCGACGTCGCGTCCGTGGAAGCCTTCAAAGCGCAAGACGCCGACTGGGTCGGGTGGGGATTCCAAGCACAGGCCGCCCGTTACGTACGCGTATCCGTGGAAGAGACGGCCAAGACATACAACTACCACTACGCGCTGCTCTCCGACGTACGCGCCTTTGAGGGTGGCATCACCACGGGCGAAATCGACGTGGCCTGGGTCGCCCCCGGCGACAACGCGAATCAAGGGACTGCGACGCTCTACGAACTGTTCTTCGCGACCGAGACGTTCGATGAAGACACCCTGAGTCTGGCCACGCTCGTTGGAGACACGCCCGCACCGGCCGTCGCCGGCACCTTGCAAAACCATCGGGTCTCCGGGCTGACTGGTGAGACACCCTATTATTGGGCCATGCGCGCCATCGATGAAGCCGACAACGCAAGTGCACTCACGACGGTGGTCGTGGCCAATACCCACCCCGTGCCCCCGGCCGCCGTGACCGATTTGGGCGGCACCGCCGCCGGCATGGATGCTGCCACCCTGTCTTGGACAGCTCCAGGCGATGATGGGAACGACGGCACAGCGACCAGCTATGAGCTTCGATACGCCACCTGGCCCATCACAAGTCAGTCGTTCCCCTTGGCCACCAAGGTGGAGAATGTGCCTGTACCCCTGGCGGCTGGGACCGTGCAATCGGTGAACGTGACGGGGTTGATCCCGGGCGCCACCTACCGATTTGCCCTGGTGGCCCGAGACGAAGTGGGGGCAACGTCGTACCTGTCCAACGTCGAGCTCGTCACCACGGATGAAGGTCCGGACGCCACCGCACCGAGCGCCATCTCCGATCTGTACTCGTCCGTCCCCGCGTCGGGCGGCGAGGTCGTGGACGCCGCAGTCAGCGCGGTGACCAGCGAGCAGACGCCCGGCTTTGAAGCCAACTCCGCCGTGGACGGCTCGTTGACAACCATGTGGTCCACTGAAGCTCAGTCCACCAACAATGAACAGTCCATTCGAATCGACTTGGGCGATCTCACCACGGTCGACCACATTCAGATCTGGCCGGCTGACAGCTTCTTGGACCTCTTTCCGCCCGACTTCGAGATCCGGGTGAGCAGCGATGGACTGACCATGACGACCATCGCCAGCGAGTCGGACTATGCCGCCGAAGCCGGTACGGCATACACGGCCACGGGCCCTTCGCAGGAGATCCGCTATGTGGAGTTTGTGGCCACGGGACTGGCAACGCACGACAACGGTCTCTTCTATGCCGTAGTGAGCGAAATCGCGGCGGTGGCCGGGAATGTGCAGCCTGGAACAGTGCATGTCAGCTGGACCGCGACGGGGGACGACGATGTCGCAGGACAAGCGGCGGCGTACGAGCTGCGCGTCGGCGCGTGCCCCTTCGAGCAAAACACGGCGAGCCTGGTCGACACCGACGATCCACTGGCTGCGGGCAACCCCGAGCGGTACACAATCACGGGTTTGGACACCGGCCAATACTGCGCGGCCATCATCGCCGTGGATGAGGCGGGCAACGCCAGCGAGTTCTCCAATGTCACCACCTTTGACATCACCGATGGCGCCGAGGGCTCAGTCCTGTAGACTAGGGCCATGGGTCTCTTGCTTCTCCGTATCTTCGCCGCTGTGTTTGTTCTCTCCGTCATCGTCGCGATGATGACCGCGGCGGAGCTGGGAAAGATGAAGCGAGCCGACTCACCCAATCGCTCCTGGATGACCCATATGTTCCGGGTTCTGAGCGCAGACCATTTTGAACCGGAAGCCCAGTCTATTCATCAACGATTCCGGCTCTGTTTCGCCCTCTCATGGATCTCGTTTTTCTTGGTGTTCGGTTCCATCTTTCTCGCCATGAGCGACTAGGTGAACCACACCCCGACACCATTCACAATGAGCACAATGGCGATGACCGCCAGGACCCCTTGGAAGAGGATGGAAAAGAAGCGCTCGCTCATCTTGCCCAGCAGGCGTTTGCCCACGTAGGTTCCCACAATGACAGCGGCCACCAGTCCAGCCAGCAGCAGCCAGTGTTGTGCGTAGTTAAACTCCAGCACAAGAAAGGCCGGTATTTTGGCCAAATGCAGCCACATCTGACACGCGGCCTTGGTCGCGATGACGTTCTCTTTCTGAAAATCATCGCGCAGAAAAAACGGGGCTAGAAAGGGACCCGTGGCACCCACAAAGATGGACAGAAACCCCACCACCAACCCCAGGGGAGCGTAGATCCACAACGCCGGGTTCCGCAGCTTGGGCGAGTAGCGGCGGTAGATGAGAAACCCCAAAATGAAGAGACCAATCGCCGGCTTGAACCAGAACATCTTGTCGCCGGACCACACAAAAGTGGCCGCGATGAGACCGACCGTGGCGGGCACTACATAGACGACAAATACGCGCCACCGCACGTGCGGCAGAAAGATGAACGTACGGGTGCCGTTGGAGGCCAACTGAACCACGCCGTGAATGGGCACGACCATGTGTGCGGGCATCAACAGCGTCATGATCGCCAACAAGACCATGCCGCCACCCA
>CAUZBV010000332.1:0-4810 GCA_963578115.1 Myxococcales bacterium | reverse complement strand
CATCCGGTTTACCAACGGGTGGACACCCTCCAAGCGGTTCAAACGTTTATGGAGTACCACGTCTACGCGGTGTGGGACTTCATGTCGCTGCTCAAGGCGCTGCAAACTCGGCTGACCAGCACTACGGGTCCATGGCACCCTGTCGGTGATCCCAAGATTCGACGGCTGATCAACGAGATTGTGCTGGAAGAAGAGTCCGACGAGATCACTCCCGGCGTGTATTCGAGCCACTTTGAATTGTATGTGAGGGCTATGACCGCCTGTGGTGCGCGAACCCAGCCGGTTTGCGACGTGGTTGGTGCCATTGCGCACGACTCCACTTCGGTGTTTACGGTGCTGGAACGCGCCCCCTTGCCGTCCGAGGTTCACGCGTTCCTTTCGACCACCTTCGATCTGGTGGAAACGGCACCCACTCATGCCATCGCCGCCGCCTTTGCTGTGGGTCGAGAGGCCTGCATTCCTCCCATGTTCACCCATCTCATTCAGGGCCTGGAGCTGCACTCGCCCACGGCGCTGGGTTTGTTTCGAGATTATCTGACGCGCCACGTCGTCCTGGACGATGAACGGCACGCGCCCATGGCGCTGGAGATGCTCGAACACCTGTGTGGCGACAGCGACATGGCCTGGACAGAGGCCGAATCCGCCGCTCGACGAGTTCTGGAGGCCCGTGTGGCCCTGTGGGATGCCACCCATGCCGCCATCGTGCACCGGGCCTCTTGGGTTGTGTGAGCAACTGGGGGTCTCCGGCACTGACCCGCAGTCAGAATGGTTTGGAAGCCCTCGGTGCGAGCTGATGGCAGGGTATATGTAACGAGATTGTAATTCTTTTGTCTTAGCCCTTGAAAGAGCGCCGCGTGTGACGGTAGTTTTACGCGATCTTCAGAAGAGGAGTTGGTCTCATGAGTGAAGTTGAAATTCTCGGAAAAGTGGTGGCGGTGTTGAAGCCTTACGTGAAGAACGAAGGGGCGTTAGAGACGGCCACCGGGGCAACCTCCATCTTGAACGATTTGCAAGTGAACTCGGCGCGTCTCGTGGACATCATCTTGGCGCTCGAAGATGAGTTCGACATTGAGATCGACGATGACGCCGCCGATTCGGTGCAGACTCTGCAAGACGCCGTCAACGTGATTGTGGCCCAGAAAGACGGCTGATGTTGCGCTTGAGAGTGCGCGTGGCTCTTCAGGTCCAGCGCGTGCTCGCCCACCTGTTCTTCCCGATCTTCGCAGTATGCGTTGTCATGGCGTTGCGATTCCGGGGCTATCGGATCGAGGAGATCGCCCGCGTGCGTCAATCTTTTCGTGCGATCACGCGGACCTGTCGTGGACCGATCCTGCTTTGCAGCAATCACCTGACCGTCGTTGATTCGGCGATCATTGCGTGGGCGCTGGCTTCCAACGGGACCTATTTTCTGCGTTTTCACCTCTTTGCGTGGAATCTCCCCGAGTGGAAAAACTTTTACCGAAACGTGGGCCTACGAATCCTCTGCTACCTGGGCAAGTGTGTTCCCATCATACGGGATGGATCGGTCGACGAGAAGCGAGAGTCTATGGCCAAATTGGAGCACCTCTTGCGCCAAGGTGACGCGGTTGCCATCTTCCCCGAGGGAACGCGCAGTCGGAGCGGACATCTCGACATGGAGAACTTCGGCTATGGAGCGGGTCAGCTCTGGACGCGCGTTCCGAATGTGACGGTGGTCTGTGTCTATCTGCGTGGTCTTGCACAAACGACTTACAGCACCATCCCGGCGCGTGGAGACAAGATGTTCGTTGAGGTTCAACGCATGGAAGCGCAGAGTACACACAAGGGTCTCCGAGCCGCCCGAGACGTGACGCGCCAAATCATGGACACGCTGTACCAAATGGAACAAAGATATCGGGCGCGGATCCCAGCACCTCCCCCCGACACCGACCACACTGGAGCAGCCGATGCGGGAGACGGGCATGCATCCGACAAGGACGCACCGGCATGAGCGGATCGACCCAGTTTGCTGTGGGCAACGACGTGGTTGATCTCTGTGATCCGAGCACGGTGGGGAAAAGCCTCAATGAGCGCTTCGTCGCACGAATTCTTGCGCCACACGAAGTCGCCGCCTTTGGCCAACATCTGACGGACACCCTCTTGTGGCAACTGTGGGCCGCCAAGGAGAGCGCGTACAAGATCGTCGCCAAAGTGTTCGGCACCTCGCCGCCGGCGCGGGCACTTTCGGTGCGCGCGGAGGCCATGACCGACGGCGCGTTGGGCATTGTGGATACAGCGCAGGGTCCCATTCAGGTCCGCTGGACCGTGGAACCCGAGTTTGTGCACTGTGTGGCCTGGTGGCCTCAGACGGCGCCCGCCGATGCGCAATGCCGGATCGTTGCCGGGGTACAATCAGCCCAGGAGCCGGGAGTAGGCAAAACACGCTTGTCGCGACGCGAACGTCTGTCGGCCCGGAACACGGATTCGCACGCGGTTCGCTCCCTGGCCAAGACGTTGTTCGCTCGAGACGACGAGGCGGTTGGTGAGCTGGAGATCATTCGCGATTGCACCGACAGTGGCTTCGGCCCTCCTCGCTTTCAACGTCATGGACACCCGTTGGCTGGTACCGATCTTAGCCTCTCTCATCACGGTCGCTTTGTGGCGGCCGTTGTTTCTCGCCCCACAGCGGGTTCAGGGATGAGCGAGCAGGATGCAAAACATGACTGATTCTTGTGCTCTTGTATTTCCCGGACAGGGCTCACAGCGCGTGGGCATGGCCGCGGATTTTGTTGGCGAGCACGCCGAGTCTGCCGCAGTTTTTGAGGAGGCCGGCGATGTGTTGGGCTTCGACGTGTTTGCCGTGTGCAACTCGGAAGACGAGGCGCTCCACCAGACGGAGTTTACCCAGCCTTGCATCCTGACCGCGGAGATCGCCATGGTGAGGGCCCTGCGTGCTCACTTTTCTCTGGAATCGAGCTGGTTTGCCGGCCACAGCCTGGGTGAGTATTCGGCCTTGGTCGCCGCCGGCGTGATGCCTTTTGACGCGGCGCTTCGACTGGTTCGATTGCGCGGCCAACTCATGCAGAGCGCGGTGGCTCCGGGCGTGGGCGCTATGGTTGCAATCAGCGCCATCGAGGGCCTGGACATTCCGCATGTCCGCGAGCTCGCCGCTCGGTACGAGGTGGACGTCGCTAACGAGAACTCATTGGCACAGGTGGTCCTTAGCGGCGAAGCAAACGCGGTCAAGGGCGCGGTGGAGAACTTGCTTGAAGACTCCTCCGAGTCAAAAGCCACGTGGTTGAATGTGAGCGCCCCCTTCCATTCGCGGCTCATGGCCGAGGTGGAGCCGGCCTTTCGGACGGCGCTCATGGCCGAAGAAGCGCGTTTGAGCCCGGAGAGGTCAACGACAGTAGCGTCCAACTACACGGGCGCTTGGTATCCCGGCGATGTGGACGGACTCATCGACGGGCTCACGCGACAAATCAGCTCGTCGGTGCGTTGGATAGACAACATGCGAGCCTTGAACGAGCGGGCGGACAGGATCATCGAAGTTGGGCCCAATCGCCCACTCCGCCGGTTTTTTTCCACTCTTGACATCTCTGTGCAATCCGTCATTGACTTGAGGTCAGCGCGCCGTCTCTAGGCTAAAGAAAGAGTTGCGACATGATTGAGTTTTCGGACAAGCAGTGGGCCCTTATCTTGGGCGGATCCAGCGGATTTGGTCTGGCAACCGCCAAGAAGCTTGCTCGCCATGGAATGTCCGTGTGTGTTGTCCACCGTGACCGACGCGGCGCCATGGCACGAATTGGGGAAGGGTTCCAAGAGATCGAGGCACACGGTCACGGTTTCCTGTCTATGAACCTGGACGCCTTGAGTGACGCGGGACGTCAATCCGCCCTGGACGCTTTGGGAGACGCGCTGGCTTCCTCCGGTCGCGTTCGCCTGCTCATGCACTCCATCGCGTTCGGAAACCTCAAGCCCTTGGCTCCCGTCTCCGAAAACACAGTGCGTACCGATTCCATCAACGCACTCGCCCACAAGTTGGAGATGGAGCCGGAGCGCCTCACGGCCCTGGTGAATGACACCTTTGCCGAGGGCGCCCTTGCGCTGCATGGACTGGTCCAAGCGGACTATTCCTCGCAAGTGCTCGAAGATGAAGACTTCGAACGCACCATTTACGCCATGGGGAGCAGTCTGGTCTCCTGGGTGCACGATGTCTATCAACGAGGCTTCTTCGCAGACGACGCCCGCGTTTTGGGGATGACCAGCGAAGGCAACACCATGGCGTGGCGTGGCTACGCGGCGGTGTCGGCCGCCAAGGTCACCTTGGAGTCGGTGTGCCGAGCCATTGCGCTCGAGTACGGTCCCCATGGGATCCGCGCCAACGCAGTCCAGGCCGGCGTCACCAACACACCCGCGCTCCGCGTGATCCCAGGCAGCGCACAGATGCTCGCTGTTGGCGCACTGCGCAACCCCATGGGCCGACTGACGCGTCCTGAGGATGTGGCGAACTTTGTGTGCCTGATGTGCACCGATGAGGCCGCCTGGGTCAACGGAGCGTTGTTGCGGGTCGATGGTGGCGAGGGTATTGCTTCATCATGAGCTCGGCTCAAGCGGAGGAAGAGTGATTAATATCCATGGCATAGGCCATTTCCACCCGGAAAACGAGATTGACAACGCGTTTCTCGAGGCATTGGACATTGGCACGAATGACGCGTGGATCTTGGAGCGTGTGGGGATCCGATCCCGCCGCACCGTGCTGCAGTTGGACTACATCAAAGAGACCTACAACCGCGATACGCGTGCCGCCGCCGAGGCGTCCGTGTACACCAACGCAGAAACGGCGGCCCAC
>CAUZBV010000331.1:0-4812 GCA_963578115.1 Myxococcales bacterium | reverse complement strand
CTGGTCATCGATTTGGCTGTTCTCGATGGTGATGTCTCCACGAAGACCGTCTTGCACCACCGTTTGCCCTTCTGTGGGAAACGCGAGTCGGACGACGTGGGGCTGTCCCTCGGCGATCTTGCTCTCGATGTCGACGTCGGTCAGCCCTTTGCATAACCCGTCGTATTTGGGGTTCTCCTTCTTGGCCATCTGCTCTTTGCGCACCGCATCCAGGCGTTCCCGGGTACAGAAACAAGGATAGGCGTTCCCGCTTTGGATGAGTTTGTCGCAATGGGACCGATAGTGCTCTGTCCTCTCACTCTGCCGATAAGGACCGTAATCCCCGCCGATATCGGGTCCCTCATCCCACTGAAGACCGAGCCATTTCAGCGAACGTAAAATCGCTGCCTCGCTTTCGGGAGAGGATCGCACTTGGTCGGTGTCTTCAATGCGCAAGATGAACTGGCCGCCATGCTTACGCGCCCACACCAAGTTGAACAACCCGATGTACGCGGTGCCCACATGGGGATCGCCGGTGGGACTCGGCGCTATTCGAACACGAACGGTCATGTCACTACCTCCTCTAGCAAAGCGACTACATTCGACGGCGTGGGCATAGTCCGTGGCGTGGCGTGCCCCAAAACCATCGCTTCTAAATCGGTGAACGCCGCATCGAGCTCATCATTGCGCACCAGATGTGGGTACAGCGTGTAATGGCGCAATTCTTCTCGTGCATTGGCCAAACGAACGCGGATTTCGGACTCGTCGTCCGTCTTGCGTCCGCGCAATCGTCGGGCCAACTCGGTCATGGACGGAGGCAACACAAACACCGCCATCGCATCCGGATATACTTGCAACAGTTGCTCTGTGCCCTGCCAGTCGATATCGAAGAGAATGCGTTTGTCTCGCCCAAGAATGCGGGCCACTTCGGCCTTGCTGGTTCCATAGCGACTCGTGTGCACATGCGCCCACTCCGCGAATTCGTCGTTCTCCACCATGGCGTCGAAGGTGTCGTCGTCCACAAAATGATACTCGCGTCCGTTTTCCTCACCGGGCCGCGCCTTCCGAGTCGTATGAGAGATGGACACCTCAAAGTCACCAAAACGCGCCCGTAGCATGTTCGCCAACGTGGTCTTACCCGCCCCGGAGGGAGACGACAGGATCAACATTTGGGGTATGGATTCCGTCACTCTACGTTCGCCAATTGCTCCCGAATGCGTTCGAGTTCGCTCTTCCCCTCAATGACCAGCGCGCGAATGTGCGTGTCCGGCGATTTGCTACCGATGGTGTTCAACTCTCGAAGCAACTCTTGGGTCATAAACTCCAATTTCTTTCCGCTCGCCAACGGTTCATTGGCCAACTCCGCAGTGAACTGATCACAATGACTCTGAATACGTGAGAGCTCCTCGGCCACATCCGCCTTGTCCGCCAACAGGGCTACCTCGTGTTCCAGTCGTCCTTCATCCAGTGGCTGCTCGGTCAGCTCGGCAATGCGCTCTCGCAAGCGCTCACGATGAGCGGCCACCAACTGAGGGCCACTTTCCTCAATCTGCTCCCCCAACGATTGAATCGTCGCGACTCGCATGGCCAACTCATCCGCGATCCCGCTCCCCTCGGCCGCACGCATGGCAACCAATGCGTCCAAAGCCTCGGTCAAACCCGCACGGAGTTGCCCTTCATGGCCTTCATCCAACGTCATGTCGTGGACCGACTCGACCGTAATGACCCCCGGAAAGCGCGCGACGGTACCCAGATCGATCACCGCATCCACACCGGACACGTCATTGAGGCGTTCCAGCGCCGAGCCCAATTGTTGGGCCAGCCCCTCATCCACTCGCACGACCGATTCGCTCTGTACGCTCCGATCCCGTTGCAACGATACATCCACGTGACCCCGGCGGAGACGCTCCTGGATCCCCTTGCGCATGACCATCTCCAGCGCCCCAATGTCGGATCCCAGACGAAATCGGAGATCGAGATTCCGATGGTTCACCGAACGCACGGTGACCTGCAGGCGACCCTTGCCCTCACCCAAATCGATGGTAGCGGCCCCATAGCCGGTCATACTCATCACATTGGTGCGCATTGGCTTCATGTCTTTTGACTTCGGGTCCACACCGCTTGCCTTAGCACAAATCGTTCCTTCCGTGGGGATTTACACCGATGCAAACCAACCCAATTCTGCCGCCAAATCCAAAATGGTGTATCGCGAACGAATGTCTCGAACCACATGCCATCGTTCCAATGTGCCTGCCAGCGAGGGATCCACCTCAGTCGCCTGGGTCAAACCGCCTGCATCGACCAAGGCCTGTCGCACAGCGCCCTCGTCCAAAAGAGCGTCGCCTACAAACGTTCGAATCGACGCAAGATTATCGCGCAGTCGTTCCAATCGCTCTCGCTGCTGCGACGGCGGTCGCCACTTCTGAATGGCCTGCTCAATGACGCCCGGAACCACGTCATCCGGCAGATTGGAATGACGGATTCGGACCCTTTCAGCCAACGCGTGTTGCGTCTCCGGCCAAGCACGGATACACGAATCCACGTCCACATCGTCAGCAGTCACGCGCTGAAAGCGATGATGCAGACCCTCCACCATGCAACAAGCGGCGCCGACTTGAGTGCCGTGCAAGGCAAAGGGATGCTCCCCAATGCCATAGCGCATCATGTCCCAATAGTGGCTAATGAGGTGTTCTCCGCCGCTTGCCGGACTGCTTACGCCGGCCATGGCCATGGAGATCCCCGACAACGCGATGGACTCAGCCAATGACTGCAACGAATCGGGAGCACTGCGTCCAATCCCGGCTGCATCGGCGATCATCCGTTGAAAGGCCTCATTCAAGATATTTCCGGGTCGCGTGCAGTGGTACCCGCCACCCACTCGGGACGCCAAGCGCCAATCCGCCTCACTGAACGGCTTGGAGAGCATGTCTCCCAACCCCGCCAACGTCATGGCTCTTGGGGCGGCAGCGCATACGTCCAAGTCCAACACCACGGCCTGTGCTGGTTGGGTCTGAAGGGTTCGTTTGATGCCCCCGTCCAGCAGGGCGCTGATACTGCTCGTGTACCCGTTCATGCTGAGCGCGGTACCCACCACCAAATAGGGAAGTCCAAGATCGGATGCGGCCGACTTTACAATGTCATTGATGGTGCCAGAACCCACGGCCACCAGCGCCGTCGCGGCGCCCACCTGACTCCGCACATGGGCCACTGAATCGGGCGTAGCGACCGGGTGGGACGACAAAATCAGCGGGATCACGTCAAATCCGACCTTCTGGAGCAGCGTAGCGACTCGATCCCCGGCAGCCTGGAGCGTCTGCGGATCGGCGACCATCACCAACGTTCCTCGCCAACCCAGATCCTGCGCAAGGACTCCGATGGATTCCGTGATCCCCCGGCCTATGCGCACGGTGCGGATGTCCACCCGATGGGTCTCACCGCAATCACAAGCTGTCGAAATGCCGAGGTGTGCATCGATCATGAGGGCGCATTGAAACGCAGGCGTGCCCCCGTGTCAACGCGCTAACCACGGTCCGGAAGTCCTGCTGGCGTCTATTCCGCCTCGAACTCCAAGTAATACAATCCGCCCCCGGCTTTCATGGCGTGCGGATCGTTTTCAACCCACGCCATCCCCACACGGTTGGGCGTCCCGACGAACCCCAAGGGTTGTACACGCCACCCGGTCTGAGTCACCACTTCGGGGGCGCCGCCCAACGACTCCCATTCATTCGTTTCTGTGTTCTGGACCAGCACATTGATGGAGTCGCTGGTCGTGGGAACATTTGTTCCATAATGACGGATGTACCCCAACACGGGACGGTCATCGAACGCGGTGACCAACGAGGGCGCGCCCACATGATGATCGGGGGGCAACATGCCATTGCCGCCACCCCCATCAGGCGGAACCCAGTTGCCCGACGGAAGAGCCGATGCGTAAAATAAGGGTTCATTTTGAATCGGTGAGGTCACCCACAAATCACTCCACGCCAGATGGACACGACCATCGGAGGTAACCGTTGTCGCCACATTCTGACCGGCAATGCCCGAATCAGGGACTACGCCCGGAGAAAATCCGCTGCCGTCGATCCCGATCCATGACTTGCCGTCCCAATACCGCAGCAACACCGACGAAAAGTCCGTCAGGATGCTCTGCAGCACAAAGGTGCTCCAGGTCACCACCGGTGCCCCCGAGGGCGAAAAGGACATGTCGAACAAATCCGGGAAGTACTCGGGGAAGATCTCGGCATCGGGACCGCTGAGCCCCGTGCCCCCGTCACTGCCATCCAAACCTCCCCATTCGCCGTCCTCAAAGCGACGAAGGTAGATGAACCCCTGGAGATAGCCCGGCGTCGTCGTCATGTACACCACTGTGGGACGTCCCATGGGATCGATCTTTAGCTTGGACGCTTGATTGTAGTTGGTTCCCGTGATCCCAAAGGGCCCCATAGACCCTGCGCTGAAGTCCTCCCATCCCGTTCCGGCCACATAACGACGGGCCATCACCGTCCCTTGAAGGCCGGACATCTTGCACGAAAGCGCGGATGTCCACGCCACGATGAGGTCTCCGTTGGCGTCCACCGCAACCGAGGGGCTAAACGCGAAGCGGTACTCCGTGCCAATGATTGGATCCACGCTCACTTTCATGTCGTCGAGGGTCACACCGTCGGGACCCGTCCACTCTTGCCCATTGTAGCGAATCAGGTGAATGTGCCGGTTCTCTTCCGGGCACGTGTCCCCTTTGGGGAGCAGAATCTTCTCTGTGTACACGATCACCGGTCGTTCGTCGGTGTCCAACGCCAACGCCGCATAACCCACACTCGCTTCTCCCGCCAACGA
>CAUZBV010000330.1:0-4812 GCA_963578115.1 Myxococcales bacterium | reverse complement strand
CGCCGCCACACGCTTTGTCGGTACAACTCGGTACGCAGACGCATTGGCCTTGTTCATCACAGATTTCGTTGGCCTCGCACGGGTTCCCGCACTCGCCGCCGCACCCATCGTCGCCACACGCTTTGTCGGTACAACTCGGTAGGCAAACACATTGGCCTTGTTCATCACACACTTCGTTGGCCTCGCACGGACCGCACACGCCGCCACACCCGTCGTCGCCACATGTGCTGGGGGCGCACTCGGGTTCGCAGGGCGGCACCAAACTGAGAATCCAATCTTTTACGATGTTGATGTGTACTTCGGGGACAGGTTTGTTCGGCGGGAGCGGCATGATCGTTAGGCTGTGGGTCGCTTCCAGTCGCCACAAGAGGAGGCTGTTGTCCAGATCGCCGGGTGCCACGCGCAGGACTTCGGGCTTCTTCTTCGAGAGAACGCCGACCAGGTTCTTCTCGTAGACGTCGGCGTCCAACTTGAGATTGCCAAATCCATTGCCGCCCACATGGCAGCCCGTGCAATGGGTGACAAAGACTTCGTCCACGGTGTTGAGCGGAATCACGGTGTCCGGCACGTCCGGTACGTCGGGGACGTCGTCGATGGTGTCCGCGTCGGGCGGATCAATGACATCGTTGGGGGGTTGGATGGCTTCCAAGCCGAGGATCCAGTCTTCAAATGCGACGATGTCGACTTCGTCCAACGGCCCTGGTTGTGCCGCGTACCCTGGCGGCATGACCGTGCTTCCATTGAGCTCGCGCAATCGCCAGATCAGTAGGCTATTTGCCGGATCGCCAGGGACAACGCGAATCGCCGGTGGGTTGGTGGAAGAGGGTATGCCCACCAGGTTGGCCTCTTCATTCCCCGGATCCAAATTCAGACCGGCTGTGGTTTGACCGTCCGTGTGGCAGCCGCCACCGCTGCAGTTCGCACCGATGATCGCTTGCAGATTTTCAGGGAATGAAACCGTATCTCCGGGGACGTCCTGCCCAAACTGCTCTGGAAAGAGTCGCGCGTCGCCCTGTATGGTGCATGCACTACCCAGCATCATCGTCGCAACCCATGCGAGAATTACACCAGTCCGGTGCACCATGTACCACTCCTTTATTGCCATGCGCTCTATTATACTAAGGTGTTTCTGAGCGTGGGGTCAACCGGCCGTGTGGGGAGTTTGTAATGCGCCGGTGAGTCGGTACAATCAAGTGCATGAGACGGAGATTGCTCATTGTGCTCTTGGCGATCGTGGCGTTTGCCGGATGCCCAACCGACGACGCGGTGCAGCCCGTCGATGATTTGATTGGAACTCCTCCCGACGTTGTGGATGACATCGATGACATAACGCCGCGCGAAGAGGTCTCCCAAGACATCCCTTGGGTCCCACCGGATGCGAGAGAGCCCGAGCTGCCACGAGGATGCTTATCGGACGAGCAGTGTGTGGAAGAACTCGCCGGGACCTTGCGGTGCAAAACAGCCATCTGTGAGGACGGGGTTTGTTATGCGGACTCCGACCAGTCCCAAAACGGGGCACTCTGCGAGAGCGACGATTTGTGCACAGGGCAGGGGACGTGCCAGTCGGGAGAGTGCGTGGGAGAGTTGCCCGACTGTGAGGACGGCAACCCCTGCACAGAGGACTCCTGTGATCCGGACACGGGCGAATGTGTCCATGAGGATGTGGGCTGCCCATCGTGTGCGGTGGATGCGGACTGCGTTCCTTACGAGAGCACGAACCTTTGCCACGGGACGTTGCATTGCGTTTCGGGCGCTTGCCTGAAAGATGGCTCCACGGTTGTTGACTGCTGGGCGGAACAAGCGGGGTTGGGGCCCTGTGAGCAGTCGGTGTGCAATCCGAAAAGCGGTGAATGCCAGTCGTCTGTACGACCGGACGGTTCGAGCTGCACCCCCGAGTCCATCTGTGAGGACGTGGGCACGTGCTTGTCGGGTGTGTGCTCCGGTCCACCGGTGACGTGCGATGACGGCGATCCCTGCACCCAAGATACCTGTGACGACGGGTGCAAGTTTGCGGGCATTAGCGGACCTGTGTGTGACGACGGGGACGACTGCACCACCGACGATGGGTGCATCGCGGGCGTTTGCAAAGGCACGCCCTTGGTGGACTGTGATGATGGGGACGTGTGCACCAACGACACCTGCAACGTGGCCACCGGAAGCTGCATTCACACGAACAACAACGCGCTTTGTGACGACGGCAGCGAATGCACGGTCAGCGATCACTGCGACAATGGCGAGTGTGTGGCCAGTGTGGTTCTGTGTGACGACCAAACGGTCTGCACCATCGATTCGTGTGATTCGGCCACCGGGTGCAAGCACGTGACGATCAATTGCAACGACGGGGATGCCTGCACAGACGACAGTTGCGATTCAAAGTCGGGCTGTGTCAACGCGCTGCCCGGGACCGCTTGCGCAACGGACGCCGATTGTTCCGATGGGCTGTCCTGTACGGCTGATTTTTGTTCCCAGGGGTGTGGGTTCTGCAAACACAACGCGAAGATTTGCGACGACGACAATCCCTGCACCACCGAGACGTGTGTAGAGCCCGGTGGTCAATGTCAGGCCGTGAAGGTGGATGGGAACACATGCGATGATGGGGACCCCTGCACCAGCGGTGATGTGTGTTCTCAAGGCAGCTGTGTCGGGGGGATCTCCACGGCTTGCAACTGTGTGGGCGAGCCCAATGGGGCCTCGTGCGATGACGGCAGCGCCGACACCGTGGCGGACTTTTGCTTCAACGATCTCTGTGGTGGTTTCCAAAAGACGGTGTTTGTGCCGGCGGCTACGTCCACCAACGTGCGTTTGTCTCGGCTGGAGGCAAGTGGCAACAGTGTTCTGGCGGTGGGCTCGGACGAGCGCATTGGCGTCCCATGGACATGGGCAGCGGCTGTGAACGGGAGTACGGTCACATACCACCCCCAAAGCGCTCGGAACGATTCGAAATACTTGGCCATCGGCGGCGGTCTCGCTCTGGGAACCAATGGACGTGTGGGTCGCTGGCTTGGCGGTTCCAATTGGCAAATCAACGGCACGTTGCAATCGGCTGTGGATGCGGTGGCCAGCTCTTTGGGACCCTTTGGTGACATCACTGCGGCGTGGAGTGACGGCAGTGTAGCGCTGCTCTTTGGACGAAATGCGGCGAATTCGTCCATGAAGATCACGCGGTGTGACGGCATGGCCGGTTCGCCGGTGTGCAAGAGTATCGGCTTGGCCAACGCGAGCGGGTATTGGCCAAGGACCAGCACCACGTCCGTTGCCGGGGGATCACTGGTTGCGGTCAACGCGACTGGAGGGAGTCCCAAGAGCTTGATCATCGAACACCCCGGGGCCGGCTCCAACGTCATGGAGACCATCGCTAGTTTTGGCAATTCGCTGGGTATGCACTGGACGGATTTGGCGGCCGCGACGGATGGGCAAATCTGGGGTGTGGGAACACAGGGTTTGACTGTACGTGGTGTGGGCACCGCCTTCGCGTCGCTGCCAGCGTTGCCGGGAAAAGACTTGGATGCGGTGGCCATCTCCGGCGATTTTGTGTTCATCTTTGGGACGTCCGCAAACCAACCTACCGTGTGGGTCCATGAGCGAGGCGTCAACGATTATGTGCCGTCGGCCTACCAGGCGGTGACGATCCCCGATTCCTCCGTGCGCATTGTGGACGCGGTGGTGACTTCGGACAGCATTGTGGTGATCGCATCACCCGTGTCGGGCAGCTCACCCAGCGCCAGCGCCTGGGTGGGTGTTCGGGCGCTTTAACAGCCTCCCCGGTCGCTATCGCCAGCGGACCGACTTAGAACTTTGTGAACCGGAGTTTCCAGACGCCCCAAAGCGCCTCTGTGAAGATGGCACCGCTCATCTTGGATTCGCCGGCTCTGCGGTCGGGAAAGATGATGGGCACTTGGGCGATCCGCAGCTCCTTGGAATGGGCGCGGTAGGTCAACTCGATCTGAAAATTGTAGCCAACCGACAGGATCCCATCGAGGTCGAGGGCCTGGAGCGCCTCTCGTCGAAAGCATTTGAACCCACCGGTCAGGTCCTTGTACGGCAACCAAAGAATGAGCCGTGCGTACAGGTTGCCGCATTGGCTGATCATCTTGCGGGTCCAGCCCCAATTTTCGGTGCCCCCCCCGGGAATGTATCGGGAACCCAACACCAGATCGTGGTCTTGGGCCGCTCGGAGAAAGTCCGGGAGGAATCGGGGCTGATGGCTGAAGTCGGCGTCCATCTCGAAGACGAGCTGATAATCCCGAGCCAAGGCCCACTTGAACCCGTGAATATAGGCGGTGCCCAGGCCCAGTTTGCCCGTTCGGTGTTCCACGTGGATGCGTTCGTCGTCTTTGCACAAGCGGTCCGCCATGGCGCCGGTTCCATCGGGGCTGTTGTCATCCACAATCAGCAAATGGACGTCCGGCGTGATGGTATGGATCTCTTGGACCAACGACACCAAATTCTCTTTTTCATTGTAGGTCGGGATGATGATCAGCGCATCTTTTCCCGTGGGGGTGTTGGGCTCAGACATGGACTTAGTATTGTTCGCTATAGAACGAATCGAGCACGGCCTGGTTTTTCTCTGTGACGGCTTTGCGTTTCAACTTCAGCGTGGGGGTTAATTCCCCGTTTTCCTGGCTGAAATCTTGGCTGAGTACCGCAAACTTTTTGATGGTCTCATACGAGGGCAGGGTCGAATTGGTTTCTCGGATGATGCCGTCCACCAACTGGTACACCTCGGGTTTGGTCGTGAGGTTGCCATAATCCTCAAATTCAATGCCCTGCTCTTTGCCCCAGGCGGTGATGTTGTCGGGGTCGAGGGTGACC
>CAUZBV010000329.1:0-4826 GCA_963578115.1 Myxococcales bacterium | reverse complement strand
ACGAAGGCGTGGGATCGATCCCGTGCAGCGAGGTGACCATTCGGAA
Organism: Myxococcales bacterium; assembly: GCA_963578115.1. Classification (GTDB taxonomy): domain Bacteria; phylum Myxococcota_A; class UBA9042; genus CAUZBV01. The sequence goes on along the minus strand of CAUZBV010000329.1, from coordinate 4,780 downwards.
TCGACACGAACGGTCGCCCTCCGACCACAACAAGGCGCCGGGGGCCACGCCAACGCGGCGGCCACGACGCTCTTGGTGCCCACATTCCGTGGTATCCAGCCCCGACTGTACACGGACTCGGTCCCAGTCCGGATCGTAATGCCAGGCGTGATTGGACACCACACGCAGCTCTTTGGTGGGCGAATCAGCGTCTCGCGGATCTTCACGCACGAGAAATTGCATCGGCAGCACCCGTCCATTGTGGGTCACCCGAACGTCCTGAAACACATTGTCGTAATGCAATCCGAACGACACGGTCCCCCGACGGTCCCCGGAGCCCATGTTGGCGATCGCGATGGCGAGCACACCGCGACTCACCCGCGCTCGAACGGTCACATCGTCCGTGGCGTTCTCCAAATAGATGGATGCCCCCACAAAGCGAAAGTCCGTAATACAGCCCATGTCACTGTCGGCCAAGAGCTTGGCCAAGACCGTGCCGCTCACAACCGAAGCTTGAAACTCAATCGCCGCCTCTTCGTGATCCAACCAAAGCACGAGAGGGCCCGACACGGGTGCATCCTCCGAGCGCTGAGGCGGTCGGCCCTGCCAGAGGAGCGCCCAATTGTGCGCGGTGGTTTGAACATTCCACTGGTGAGGACGAAGATCGGGCAACCAATGGGTGGCCAGCAGGCGATCTCGCTCGGTCTCGACGGTCACACCGGGGAGGGAACGAGTGGTGTGATATTGGTCCCGGGTGTCCACCGTGGAAGGCACGGTTCGGGCCAACGCCGGCAGGCCCACCACAAAGGCCAACGCCAGCACCAACGCTGTCATCCGGGCGCGCCTATTGATCGACAAGCGGCCGGTGCAGGTGGCCACACCCGCCCCGACCAAGGTGGGCAGTGGTGCAAACGCCATGAGGGCATAACTCATCTTCTCGTGGTCCAGCGACACGATCACGCCCAGGATCAAGAGCACCGGCGCCGCAACCAAGACCGATGCCACCAGGATCCGTCGGCGTACGGCCACTGCCCCCAGGGCGGCGAGGGTCCAAAACACCGCGCCGAACGCGGCCAAATGGCCCAGTGGCACTCGAAACCAGCCTGGAAAGGGGTTGTCCGCTCCGCGCAAGAGCGTGTCCGCCACGGGCCAGTTGAGGGGGTGAAACTGCACTTCGAGGCCCATAAACGATTGCATGTAGCGCCCCACCTCCAGCGACGGATGCGCAAAAGGCGAGCCAAAATTTTGGGCGTTGGTCCACAGCCACGGTAGCCCACTCAGAACCAGACCCAGCGTCAGCCCCGCCCAGCAGCGCCCTTTTCGAGGCAAGAGCACGATGACTGCGGGAACCATGCACAAGGCGATCGGACGCAACGCCACCCACAAGGACAAGATAGCACCCAACATGATGGCGTCGCCCAGAGAATCGGCGCGGCGCGCCATCCACCACACGCCCAGAGCCAACCCCAGGGCCAACATGTTTTCGTTGAGGACATACGCCGAGACCGTGTGGCATCCCACCACAAACACTCCCGTCAAGATCAGCACACCCCACATGGAGCGCACCCATGCCGAGAAGAAGAGCGCGGCCAACAAGGCGACCAACAAGTCGTAGAGGATCAACAGGACCACGAGAGCGCCGGAGCCGTGGAAGGCCATGGCCTGGCCAACGACCGCCATTGAGCCCACCCGTTGATGCCCCAAGATGTGCTCCAGCCCATAACCGAACTCGAGCGGGCGGGCCGTCAGGTGGGTCACCACCGCTCCCAGCCGATCGTCATACGCCTCCAGCCCGTCGCCGGTGCCATCCTCCAGCAGCACCAACCCACCCTCGTGCAGACAGGGGCTAAAGAGAGACGTCGCGTCGTCGGATCGCAATCCAGAGAACATCGACGCAGCCACCACCAAGAGCAGGACACCGGCGACCACCTTCGCGGAGCGCCCATCCTCGTTGGGGGGGACGGGTGGCGGCGCCACTGGAAATCGACGCGCGCCAAACACCGCAGGGACCACGGTCACGAGACCGAAAAGCAGGGAAGTGGCTGTTCGCACCAAAGGGGAAGCCACCGGCAAACGCCATCGGCTCAGCCAATAGCCGGGGAGAATCCAGGCGGCGATGGGAAACAAGGCTAGAACGAGAAGGCCCACGTGCGTAGGCTGTCACAGCCGCCCACACCCAGCAAGAGAGGCCAGTCGTTCTCAACAAAGGAGCGCTTCGGTCTGTGTTCAGTCACGAGCTCACTTCCCAACAACGCCATCGCAGAACGACCCCCGGTTGGATGCGCTATAGCGCCGCAGTCATGGCCTTGGGAGCCTTCTTTGAAGCGAGTTCAGAGTGTATACTCGTCAGATCAGGTTCTCGTTGCTGACCAGCGAGGCTGGAAAGTGGCCGCAATCGTTGTAACGGACCAGACGGATTTGCTGGTTGGACATCACCCGAAAGGTCGTGATGCTGCAGTGATTGATGTCGAGTTGTACCCAGGACGTGAGGGGCGCCCGGAGCACTTGGACGAGCAGCGCGCGGATGAGATTGCCGTGCGCAACCACCAGCTCGTGTCGCCGCGAGTTGGAACGTTTGAGAAGCCGCTCTTGAACTTCCTCCAAGCGGCGACGGTCTTCCCGGCGACGCGCCAATGACACCTTGAATTGCTTCACCTTGGTGGGAATCATTTCACGAAAAAGATCACTACACTCCACCGGAACACTGGGCAAAAACGACGCGATGATGTCACCCGTCTCGATGGCGCGGTTCATGTCACTGGTCCAGATCTTCTGAATGGGCAGGTCGGAGAGATGCTTGCCCAACACGCCGGCCTGGCGCCGCCCGAGAGGACTCAGCACGCCGCCAAACACATCCGGATCATCGACATATTGGCCGTGGCGAACGAAGTGCAAAATACGGGTGCGATCGGGGTGTTGCATAGGGCGATCGTATCAGAACGCCACAAAAGATCGACCTCGCTCAGAACAACCCTTCGGACCACGCCGCGATCGCCGATTCCAGCGCGCTGAAGTCGGGCATGGGCGGCACATGAAGAAAGGCCGCCAAGCGAAGATCGCCGACCGACTCAACCCGGTGACAGGCCACGTAAAAGCTTTGGTTGCACAAGAACGTTCCTGCATGAAAACAAGGTTTCAGTTCGACCCCGTGCTCCGCAAAAATCGCAACCGCTTCAGGCACATCCACTCGCGTTTCGTACGCTGCCGGTGCGCCGTCGACAACGGGCCGCATAAAGGGCCTCTCGCCGTCGTTGTCGGCGCTCTCACAATGCTCCATGTTCAGAGCAACGACCTCCAGATCCAAGGTCTCCCGATGCGGCGCGTAGCCCATGCCGATCCAGATGGTCGGCCGATGGGCATCCAATTGCTCCACCAACACTCGCCGAGTCTGGGCATAGCTCACGGGCAACACAGCCGCCCGTGCGTTCGGAACCCGCGCGGCCACACGCTCTGCGATGTCGGCGGTGGGGTTGTGCGTGAGCACCAAGCCTTGCCCGGTGGTGAAGGGCTCAAATCCAGTGAACAGAATCATGGACCGCATCCTAGCAGGGGTGCATAGAGACCCTCAACCACCAGCCGATGTTCTCGTACGGCTGTCCACTTTCCTTGACAGTCCACCGAAATACCTCTCTCGCCGGCTTGTCAGCCTGAAACAACCTTCCCTTTCATTTCAATTGGTTACAAGTTGGCATCTCTCTTGCTCTATCTAGAAAGCACGGCACACGACATTGAGGGGAACAAGACCCATCCTTAGGAGGACCACATGAACACTTCTATCAAACTCTGGGCGCTTTTCGGTAGCGCATGTCTATTGATTGCAACCATCGGCTGCGAGCTCGGCCCCGCGCCCGACGACAGCACCTACGAAAACGAAAACAGCGCTTTGTCCATGGGTGCGGATGCAGGTGCGGCTGACGCAGACACGGCGACCCTGACGTCCGTGGAACTCTCGATCAGTACGAAAATGGCCGGGAAATGCCGATGCAATCCCAAACCCAATTCCACCCAGCCCTGGACGATCGTCCCAGGCAAAACCAACTGCAAACAGTGCACCACCAGTGCGGAGTGTTCGTTGGCAAGTTGTACGTACGTGAACAGCACCGGCAGCGAACAGGATGTGGGATGCGGTTACAAATCCAACTCATTTTCGGCCATTGCGGCTGCGTCACCGAGTGGTGATGCGGTTGGCGGCATCAAGGTCACCTTCCGCCAGCCCGGCGGAACCTATCTGGGCCCCGGTGACACGGTTCCACCATGGCTTGGTGATGGTAATGGTGAAGGCGGCGGACCATTCAATATGGAATGCAAAGACAACCCGCTTCTCACCTTCTTCCCGACCGTTTGCGACTACCAGGGCAACTGCATGGTCAACGTGTATCTGTGGGGTTACGTCGGTCAGGCCATCTTGAACGGCAGCAGCACCATCAACGAGCAGCTCGTCTCAGAATCCAACCTCATGTGGAACTTTGCACAAAGCCATTGGAAGCCCGGCTACCCCCGCGACACCTGCAAGACCCTGTGGAATGTGCCTTCCTGGATGTTTGTGGGCAAAGGCGCCAAGCCGGTGCAGTGCATGTCCATCAACTGGACGGCCCCAGGTGTCAGCTACCTCGACCTCCACGCGGACGTGTGCTCCACCACCGCGCTCTTCGACGGTTCGCCCTAAGCACAAATCCGGGGTCCGGCCCTGTGTCGGACCCCATCTCCACCTGTCCACTCCCCTTCACAATCCAGCGGGCCGCTTGGCCCTTACTGACTGGTCAAACGCGCCCAATTGTCGGATGATGGGCCTACGATGCGT
>CAUZBV010000328.1:0-4832 GCA_963578115.1 Myxococcales bacterium | reverse complement strand
CCCCCCCAAGCTGATCCCGTTGACGGTGAATTGCCCCGCTGTGACTTGGCAAGGAACGGCCATTGGTTTGACTTAATCCTCGTTCCCGTCGATATCCCGAATGTCTTCGTTGACGTCGGATGTGGTGGGTCCCCGCTGTGCGTCCTGTATGACGCAGTAACCTCGCTCATACACCGTGCCATCGCCACAGAGTGTTTGCTCACTGGGGATGCACGTTCCGAGGGATTCGTAGGTGCCGATCCCACACTCCAGTTGATTGCAGCCGCTGACGAAGAGCCCTACAACGAGTACAAACCAAAAGCGAATGGAGAACATGTGTGTCACGAGCGCAGTGTAGTCACCGGTGGGTGGTGGAATCAAGGGGCTCGCTTCAGATCATTCAGGGCTTGTCGGGCACGTTTTCGGTAGGGAGGCCCCTCGATACGCCACAATCCTTTGGGCGCAAAGGAGAGCACTCTCTTGTACAGTCGCTTGGCGTCGTTGGTTTGGTCAGCCTTTCGATACGCCTCAGCGAGCAAGAACGTACCGATGGGATCGTGGGAACGCTGGGCGAGCAGGGCTTCCAAGACTTCAATGCCCTCCTCCAAGTCGCCCACACTGGTGGGCCAGGCGGGGGCATAGATGAGCAGCCCACCCAATAGCCGAAGGGCCGCGCCATCCCCGTAGCTTCGATCGATGACAATGGCTCGTTTTGCATGTTGCATGGCTGCTTTGATGAGGGGTTGGCTGTCGGACGGGCGCTCTTGGGCCAGCAGGCTTGTGCATATGGCCTCGTAGAGCAGTCCTTCCACCCGATTGGGCTCTTTCTGCGTCGCTCGCGCTCCGCTATTTCGGCCTTCTTCCGCCCATTGTGCGGCCTGCTGCTTATCGGTGAGAACGAGATGCACATTGTTGCGGGCCAGACGCCAGAGCAATTCGTAGGGGTGGTCATGGGCCTCGATAGCAGCGCGGAGGGCGTTGCGAGCATGCAACAACTTGGATCGTTTCCGGGAAGTTCGATAGATCGTGTCGGCCAACTCGATGGTTTCGCCGATGGTTCTCGGGGAGTTGCTCGGCGGTGGCGACGCTGCGACGGACGGCTGGGGCCCTGAGCAACCGACAAGGAGCACGAGAATGCAGGATACTGCGACATGCACGATCCCATCATAGGTCAGTCAGAGAGTCTTGTCATGGTTTGGCCTGGCTTGCTGCGGAGCACGCTGAGTGCTAGCGTTCGATTCATGGATTTGCTCGCAGCGCCGGTGGACGAACGCGCCCGATGGGTGAAGGCCATGGGCCTTCGACATGGGTTTGATGATGTGGGCATCGCGAGTCCTGGCCCTCATCCGGAGATGGCCTATTTCGAGGAGTGGCTGAAACGCGACTACCACGGTGAGATGGCGTACTTGGAACGTCAAAAGCCACGCCGGATGAAACCCGAGACGATCGTTCCCGATGCCCAGGCAGTCATTGTGGCTGCCCTCGATTACAACACCGATCGTCCCTTGTCGACGGAAGTGGAGCTTGATCCCAAACGCGGCTGGATTTCTCGCTACGCCTGGGGAGACGACTACCACGATGTGATCGAACGCATGTTGCGTCCGTGGTGTGCGGAGTTGGAGGCGGCTGCCGCCGGCCACAACTTTCGATTTTATGTGGATCACGGCCCGGTCTTGGAGAAGGTCTTTGGGCAGTATGCGGGCCTGGGTTGGATGGGGAAACACACCAACTTGATCCACCCGGAGCGAGGCTCATGGTTCTTTTTGGCCGTCATTTTGACCGATTTGGCCATGACCTTCGATGAACCCATCGCGGATCATTGCGGCACCTGTACCGCCTGTTTGGATGCGTGCCCCACAGATGCTTTTGTGTCGCCCTATGTGCTGGATGCACGGCGTTGTATCAGCTACCTCACCATCGAGCTCAAGGAGCCTGTTCCTGAGGAACACCGGGATGCCCTGGGGCATCAAGTTTATGGCTGTGACATCTGTCAGGATGTGTGTCCCTGGAATCGAAAACCCTTGCCGACAAATCGGGCCGAATTCCTCCCGCGAGAGGGCGCATTTCATCCCGACCTGACCGCGCTGCATACGATGGAGCGCGAAACCTATCAAGAGCGCTTCCGTGGCTCTCCCATCAAACGTCGTGGGTACGAACGGCTAAAGCATACGGCTCGGCTTGTTAAGGAAGGGTTGGAGCGTGGCTGAGCGCATCATCCTTCAGATCGATCCCGAACGGCACGCGAATCGGCATGCAAGGCGTCGGGAGTTGTTGCAAGGGTTGGAAGAGGTCGCGTTGCCAGAGCCAGCGGGGACGGTCCACCGTCTGGACCGTTTCCACTTGAACATTACGGGGTTCGTCTCACATGCTGATGCACGATTGTTGGAACGTCGGCTGCGTCGGCTCGAAGGTGTGGAGCATGTGAGGGTCAGCTATTCGAGAGAGAGTGCGCTCGTGACCGTCCTGGACAATCGAATCAACGACGTGTTTCTCCAGCATGTCATTCAGTCTGCGGGATATGAGTCCTATGTGGTGGGCGAATCGTCCACGACGCCCGAAATGATTCGGGACGAAGGGCACCGGCAACGTCTGGCCACCGCGATGTGGACGGTGCTGCCGACGGTCGTGGTTGTCTTGAGTGCGTTTGTTACGCGACATACGCACTGGATCCCTTCGGCGGAAGCCAACTTGGTCAACGACGTGCAACTGTATTTGGTGGCCCTCATCTTGTGGAAAGGGCGCGCTCTCTTTGTGGACGCTGCACGGAAATTGGGGTGGCAAACCGCCGCTCGTGAGGTACCGATTGGACTGGCAGCCTCCGTGGCGATATGCGCAAGCATTTGGCAGTTTTTTTCCAGTGGTGAGCCCATGTTTGACGTGGTCTCGGCCATTGTGGCGGGGTACCACGCTACCGCATTGCTCGAGTCTTGGCTGCTCCGCCGGGCGGAGCGCCATTTCCGCCGATTGACTCAGCTGCGCCCGCAAGAGGCGACCGTACGCCGCTCATCGGGAGATTATCGGATTCGTATTCAGGACCTACACGCGGAAGACGTGGTGGTGGTGAATCCTGGTGAGGACATTCCTGTGGACGGTGTGATTATGGATGTGGCCGGCACGATGGTTGATGAGTCTCCCATCATGGGTGCGGGTACGGTGGTTCAGCGTGAACGGCAGAGCCGGGTGTACGCGGGAACCCGAAATTTGACGGCACCGATGTTGATACAACCCGAGCGCATGGGTCATGAAACCGTGTTGGGCCACGTGTTGGGTGTGGTGGAGTCCGCTCGTCAATCGCGCGCGCCGGTTCAGCTCCACGGGGACCGATTGGCGGCTTTTGTGGCGCCCTGGACCTTGCTCTTGGCGGTCGCAACGTTTGTAGGGTGGCAAACGCTGGGAGGTGTCACGGAAATTTGGTCGGCATTGGTTCCGGCGCTGAGTGTGCTCGTGGTGACCAGCCCATGGGCCTTGGGGTGGGCCAGCGCGGTACCGGTGTCTGCGGGAATGACGCATGCAGCGCGCACGGGCGTGCTTTTGCGAGACGCGGAGGCGTTGGAGAGTATCCGTGGTTTGGAGGTGTTGATCTTTGAACGCGCAGGCACGTTGACCGAGGGCAAGCCTTTGGTGGCTGGTGTGGACTTGGTGGGCGATGTCTCCTTGTCCCAGGCCCTGGAGATGATGCTGGCGGTGGAGAGACCGTCTCGTCACGCTGTTGCGGATGCATTTCTTGCATACGGGAGTCTGCACTTGGGCGAGCGAGCCAGCGTGGAATCCCACCACGCGCAGTCTTTCCGGCAGATACCCGGGCAAGGGGTGATCGCTCAAGTGGGCGGTCGTGAGGTGTTGGTGGGGCAGGATACGTTGCTCGCTCAAAAGGGCATCAGTGTGCCACCTGTGGACGAGCCGGGGGCCGAGAGTGCGCACCTCTATCTCGCTGTGGATGGCGCATTGTGGGCACGTGCACTGGTCAGCGATCCCTTTCGCGACGACAGCATCCCCACGGTGCACCGACTGAATCAAGAGGGTGTTCGAACCGTCTTGGTCACGTCTGCGAGTGCGCAGGAGACCGCCGCGTCTGCACAGACCTTGGGCATTGAGCCGGAAAATGTGCGCTGTGGCATCGAGACCGGTGCCCACGGTGAAGTGGCTCGTGCCATGCGAGCCGCTGGGTTTCAAGTGGGTGTGGTTGGCAATGTGGAGTCGGACCAACCGAGCTTGCAAGCCGCCGATGTCAGCTTTGGACTGGTGGCCGAGGGACAAATGGGAGAGTTGCAGTGCGCTGTGTCTCTGCTGCGACCGGGCTCCGGCGGTGTACTTTCGGCGTTTTCTATCGCCCGTCAGGCGTTCCGGATCATACGCCAAAATCTAATCGCGAGTGTTGTTGTGATGCTGGCTGGAGTGCCGGCTGCGTTCGGTTTGTTGCCGGTTCAGGCGGCCGTTTTGGGGTTACTCATCGCGGTGGCCGTGGTGGGTCTGAATGGGTTGCGCGTTGGTTCGGTATTGGATGAGCCTGTCGCTGAGCCACGGCTCCAACCCGATCGGTAGTCCTGGGAACGTCTCTGACCGTTATGCCAATGACCGTACGTGCCGAAACGGAGTGTTGTTCCCGTTGGTCGTCAATTCGCGTACCGCTTGAGTGAAATCACGGATCCGAAAGGGTTTTTGGAGCAGCGCACCCACTCCGATGGTCATGACGTCCTGAATGTGATCCGGCTGGTTGTAGGAGCTGATCATGATGATAGGCATGTTTTGATGGGGAACAAAATGCGCCTGTTTTGCCTGTCGAATACGCCGCACGAAGCTCAATCCGGTCTCGTAAGGCATGTGGTGGTCTGTCACCAACAGGTCAAAGACTT
>CAUZBV010000327.1:0-4832 GCA_963578115.1 Myxococcales bacterium | reverse complement strand
ACCGGCGGTGCGGCCAAACTCCGAGGTAATCAACACGACCATGGGCACTTGCTGCGCGGCGGCCTCTTGCATTAACAGGTCTACGCCCCAGAGCACGCTCTGCAAGCTGCGGGGGTGCAGGGCGTCGTGGTTGCTGTGGGTGTCAAACGAGCCGCCTTGCAGCACAGCGGCGGCCGTCAGTCCCGTGCGATAGCCCACCATCGCTTTGAAGCCCTGGTCAAACACACTGCGGACCATCATCGTCTTGTTGCTGGCGGTGGGAATCGTCACCGCCGGTCCCTGGTCGTAGAGGGACTTGAAGCTTTCCAACGTTGCCGCCCCCACGCGGGCTTTTTGGAGCCGCTCCAACGATTGACGGATGTGCGTTCGTTTTTCTGATTCGATCATCCGGTTGAGCCGGGCCTCACGGGCGGCCAACAAAAGCGCTTTCTCGGGCTCGTTGTACAGTTCCTGAATGCCATTGGCGTGGGTGTGGATGTGGGCCAATTGATTCAAATATTGGGTGTCGGAGACCCACGTCGGCGCTACCAGACCCGCCGTGTGGCTGTAGCCGCCGCCCGCCGCAATGTAGGGCATGGCCTTATCCGCCCCCACCTGCTTGGCGATCAAAGCAAACAGCGACGGATGCCCAGGCTGTAACCGGCCACTTGCGGCCAAACAAGCGCCTGTAGCGTGACCCGCCGTGGCGGTGAAGATGCCGTTGATCACCAGCAGCTGCTCGGCGTTGTTCGAAAAAAAGCTCCCAAATGAATAGCCCATGTCGTTGCTGAAGGAGCCCCCCTGTCCCAAATCAGCGTATTGAAAGGTGTGCCCTTTGGAGCTGGTCAATCCCCCCACGCCAAACGTGAGATTGGACAAGGCCGGGCGGGGATCGCACAGCATGGTGGGATCCCATCCGCCTCCGGCCTGCAGGTGAATCCACAGCGGTGGCTTGGCAGTGGGATCTCCCTCGTCGCCGCGGGACGGCCGAGTCCACGGCGGAAGCAAGGTCAGCCCAAATGCAGCACCACCGGCCGCCAGAAAAGAGCGTCGTTTCATGGGGCCACCTCGCCATCGATCGAGTCGTACACAAAGGCCGGATCGTTGAGCATGTAATCCAAAACCACGCGCCAAGCACGCACCGTGTTGTAGGTGTCCACGTTGACTGGGATCCGCTCCAACGGCGTTTTGCCAGCCGCCGTCTCCGCGGCTGCCATGGCCGCCACCTCGGGCGCATCCACACGCTCGGAGAACCCCAGCTGTTTTCCGGTGGTGAGCCCCAACTTCCACACGTCGACAAAGAGATTATAAGCCGCTTGGACCTCCACATCGTCGGCCGCTCGTTGGTGGCCATGGAGTTGCCAGAACAGGTGCTGAATGTTGGCGACAATGGCGTTCGTATTGCTCTCAATGGGCAGGCCGTTCTCATCTTCGGGGACCATTTCCAGTGTCACGTGCGGAAAGAGGGTGCGGATAAAGAGCCCATTTTCTTGGCTTTGAATGGAAAACTCCCGGGCGACCAGACGCAAGGGCATCTCCACAGCCATGCGCCCCAGGATGGCCGCGATAATGACGTTGGGTTCATCCGGGCGCGTGTCGTTGCCACCCACCGGGTTGACGTCCAAACCGCCCATCAGGCTGTACCAACGTGCATAACACCCGTGGCCGCCGTTGCCGCACTGTTCCCGAAACTCTACAAGCAGCGAACGCCCGGGACGATCCGTGTGATTGTTCCAATGGTAATTGGCCTCGCCTGCGTCGGTTTTGGCATAGTAGTGGTACCATGAATACCCGGTGGCAGCCTTCAGCTTGCGCTCCAAATCTTCGGGATGGGGCATCTTGTTGAGCCCCACTCGCGAAGCCGCAAGAGACGGCTCAAGCGTGGTGTCTTCGTCACTCAGCGCGACGGTGCGAATCAACGGTGACTGGATGAGCGCGGTGACCAACACCCGAATGTCTCGACCGGAGTTCATGAAGGCTTGGGCGACGGATTCCAACAGGGAGCGCTCCAACTGAAATGCCCGCATGCGCGCGCCGTACTCCAGTGTGCCCAACGGAGGGGCTTGCAGCGCTTCACGGCCCGTGAGTCCTTCGTATAGGGCGTGGGCTACCGAGAGACCAAAACGGGGATCTTCGACGATCCGACTCGCCAACCACTGCACGGATCGATCTTCTTGTTCCACCGGCACCAGCTGCGTCATGGTCGATCCGGGTGCAACCAGCTGATCGGCTGGATCGGTGGAGTCCCATCGGGCTTGCGCATGGAGGCTCAGGGGATCATACATCCCTTGGACCCCGCCCACCCGAGGCCAATTTTGAAAGGCGCCACTGACGGGATCCATGACGCGGTGACACACCACACACGCTTTGTTGTTGTAGGTGGGGTTTACCTCGGTGGATCCAAAATCAAGAATGGCTCGGTTGGAGAGCGACAAGATGTCGGTCGCCAAGAAGTGATGGTTAATCTCACGAGACCGATTGCGATTGAGATTGACCGGCGTGGTGGGATACACCGCCAAGAAATTCAGGTCCGTCAACAAGCCGGCGGTCGGTACGGTGTCCAACACGACCGGCACAAATGTGGTCCGGTCTTCGGTCGACACCTGGGCCGGCGCAAACGGCGCGTTGGTAGGGAGCAGGGCTTCGGCCTCGAAGGTTCGCACCGAATACGCGTTAACCATGGTGTAATCGGCGGTGAGGATCTCCCCAAAGTCTTTGTGCTCTCGGATGACGTACTGAACCAACTCGCGGGGGGCCCGCCAAACGCCGAAGGTGCTGTTGACCAACAAGTCCTTCCACTCATCGCTTTGGGGTTGGGCCAAAGCGTCCATCCATCGGAAATTACCACGGGTGTTGCCTTGGGAATCGGGGACCAGTCCCCAGGCACGTTGAATGGAGTACGAGTCGTTCTTTCCGTTGAACATATTGGTGTGCAGATCGTCTTCGTAGATTTGCGCTATCCGAGCGGCGAAGGACTCGGTCTCGTAGAACGTGTTCAGGATCGGTTCGATACTGGCGATGTCATCGGTGACCGCCTCCAACTCTTGTGCGGTGGGAGCCCGATCGATGAGCAACCGGCTGGCCAACCACAGCGTGTGCCGGGACGACGCCAATACAAAGTTGGCCGGATCCAGTGACGCTTCGGGCAGAGCATCGCAGGCCCCTTCCCCCAGCACACTCTCCACAAACGACTGGAGCACGGCCGCCTCCAGTGAATCGGCCGCAACGATTGGACCGCCACCGTGGGCCATTTGGCCCGTGGGTTTCAGTACGACCCAGTCAGGATTTGCACTGGCGGTTAAATAGGCGACGAGTTGGTCCCGGTTGGTTTCATCGCGCATCGAACCCAGCGTACTGTGGAGGGAGGCGAAACCCAGTCCGCTGGCGGCAGCCAGACCTTCGGCGGTGTGGCAGAGGCTGCATGTATTGGCGATCAGGGGCGCGACCCGATCCGCAAACTCTTGGGCGATGCATTGTTCCACCACCGTGTCGGGCGTGTCGGGAGTGTCCACCACAACGGTGTCGGGGATCTCCGGTATGTCATCCAATACCTCATGGACATCCGGGACATCCGAGACATCGGGCGGGGCTGTGGTGTCCACCACCCCATCCGGTGTGGGTGTGTCCACTGGAACGGGCTCCGGAGACGAGGGACTGGCACAGGACAAAAGCCCGCAAAGAACCCACGGAATTCCGACTCGCAACATGCTGTACATCCGACCACTCACCGATTGAGCATACTAGAAGGCCAAAGTCGCTGCCACAGCGTTGTTTGGAAACCGACTCTCTTCCACTCGGGCGCGACTGCTCAATCCGCTCACAACCAAGCTCGCCTCGAACCCATTATGCATTGGTTGGCCACCGCGTGGGGGACTTGGCCTTTTGGGAGTGGTGCTGGCGCGACTTGTTGCGCACGGGCTAACTAGGTGGCACCCGATTTTTGGCCGGCTAACTAGGCGGCACCTCATTAGACGAGTTGCAGAACATTAAGGGGCACATTGACTGGCTCTACCAGAACGGCATGACGGGTGGAGGCTATCAGTACACGCCCAAATGAGAGGCGGCCGGATCGGAGCGCTGGTGTGTTTGGTCTGCGCGGCCGTCTTTCGCCCAACCGCCAGCACAGTGGGGTTGACGCATTTGGTCAAGGGACAACTGGCCCCGAAGAGCCCATGCGGACGAAGTCCACAAAACGGTTAATTGCTTCCCGTTGGTGATTGACAGCAGCGCCTCTGAGTCAGTACACACATCTCCGATGGTTCAATCCACTCCGAAACAGTTCACACTCCACGTATTTTTCGGATTGCTGTGCTTTATCGGTATGGCCTGCAATCCGTTGCATACCAAACAGACTACGATCGATACCCAACTCCACGGTGAACAACAACGATGGCTCGGACAGAGTGGGCAAGCCACAACGGTCGACAAATGGTGGACGGTGTTCGGCGACAGCCAACTGGATTCGGTCATTGAAAAGCTGCACAGACAAAACCTGGATCTAGACCAGGCCTGGCAGCGACTGGCACAAGCCAAAGCGGCGCAACAACGGGCCCGGGGTGGCCAGTTGCCCACGTTGGATGCATCACTGAGCGTGGGCGGTTCCCGCGGCCATGACTTCCTGGGAAATGCGCAAACCAATGCGCAATACGGTATCTCCTTGGCGGCGGGGTACGAAATCGACCTTTGGGAAAAACTGGGGGCGCGTAATCGCGCGGCGCTGTTGGATTTTCAAGCCAGCCGTTTTGACTTGGATAGCCTGGCCACATCCCTGACAGCACAGTGCGTTGACTTGTGGCTCACCCTCATAGAGCTTCGGGCCACACGGGCACTCATTGAACAACAGGTGGCGACGA
>CAUZBV010000326.1:0-4847 GCA_963578115.1 Myxococcales bacterium | reverse complement strand
GAGACGGACGGTGAGGCTAGGGTACGACCTGAAATGATGTCGTGTGCAGCAGCATCCCTTGACCGTCCAGAACACGCACTTGCCACGCCCCCACGTCGTTGGACGCCAAGCGGACTTTCGACCATGTGCGCCAACCGCGGATGGCATGCCCAACGGTTAAGGGCATGCGACTACGTCGCGTGGAGCCGCGATACCATTCAGCGACCACCTCCGTCTCGGCTCCCTTGTTTTGGACCACGACGTAGGCATAGAGTTGAGACACCTGAGCCAAGGAAAACGTCGTGGCCACCCCTTCGGGTTGCTTGTTGGCCCGATCAACGCCCGCGGCGATGTCCAAGCGGATCACCGACAACACACTGGGCGCCGCTTTCTCAACCGGGAGAACCTCCACAGGTGCCGGCGACGCTGGAACCTCTTGCGGTGCGGCCAACTCGTCTTTCGCCTCCTCAGCCACGGCACCAGACGCTGGGACTACGGGAGCTGCCGGCGGCGGCGTGGGCTGAGTTTCCTCGGGCTGGTTCTCGGCCTCTTGGGGCTGTCCTGGATTACTCACAGGCTCCTCGACAGCCAGAATCTCTACGCGGTCCCCGAGCGCGGGGGGCGCTTTTTCCGCCGTCGGCATCGCCGGCTGTCGGGCTTGTGAGGGCTGAGCGAGCTCCGCTACGATCTCCTGCCGAAGCTCCGCTTTTAACGCCTCCCGGTCAATCTCTGTCGATTTCTCTTGTTCAGAGCAACCCGCCACCAGGATGACCAAAGTCACAATCCAGCGATACATCCCCATCACTCCCCCTTCTTGATCAACAGGAATTCCGTGACGGGGCTGGTTGTATCCAACGACAACGTCAGGACACCGTCTGTCAGTGAAATGGTGTGACTGTCCACCAATTTAGGCACCGTGCTGTCCTTCGTGACAGACAATCGATCCACTTGGACAATCTTGGCGGACCCCGCCACTGCCTCCAAACCGGCTACCTTCACGAGATACGAGACCGATTCAGTGCCTCCGGGATCGCCCGCTTGGGCGATGAGAACATAGACGCGCCCACAACCGCTGTTGCCCGCACCCGCACAGCCTTCTTGGTCCTTCGTTGCCAGCACCCATGTCGCCGTAGTGGCTTGTTCATTCGATATGCTCGCATCCACGGCTTCGCGCCCGGACAGGTATTGCCACGGAATCCAGCCAACGCCCGCCGGACGCCAGGCTCCAGTCCCGGACCACAGCGCGCTCTCTTCCACATCCAGCGCGTCACATGTCGTACCCAAGCACAAGTTGCGACGATCGCCCCGCGCGTAGATGGCTTCGTCCAAGGTGCCTTGCCATGCGATCCGCAGTGCGTTCGACAGCGCACCCGATCGCGCAGACCACAAGGCCACCGCGTCCTCATCGGACGCCTTCGGGAGAACACCGCCGGGCATGTATTCGCCAGCCCATAACGCGATGTGATCCAACCCGCGTTCATCCAACGATTGTCGCAACCGAATGGCCACCTCTCGCCCTTGAACAACAGAGCTGCCTTCGTATGCAAACGACAGCACGTCCACCGAATCTTGAACACCCGTGGCGACCAAGCCATCCATGAGCGCCACCAAGGGATGCGCCGAAAAATTCTCCGTGTCTTGAATGGCCATGGTCGGCATCACGACATGCATGCGCGGACCATCGTTGGCGTTCGGAAACGCGGCCTTGACCGCGGACGCGAATGTACCGAGGTCACTCAGCACATCCGCCACGTCTGTGTACCCGCCACGTTCCATGGGGCGACTGACAAATTCCACATACCGGACCCGCGCATCCAGAGCATCCGGGATCCAAGGGGCGTGTTCGGGTTTGATCGAAATCAAAAGGTCAGCGTTCAAGTGCCGGAGGACATTGGTCACCACGTTGGACCATTGCACAATGTCCTCGGGAGGTTGTCCGGTGTGCACACCGTTGGCATCCACCTCACAATTCTCGTCCTCGTCGATGTCGTAGAACGCCTGATACACCACCACTCGCGGCTTAAAACCTTCTGTTATGGAGGTGCCTTTAAAGAGTTTGTCCAAGGCGGCAAACTCATACGATTCGGGAGCGCCCACAGGGGCCTCACGGTCAGGGAACACGCTGCCAAGCGCGTAGTCACACAGGTAGCCCCCGGGCATCCGGAACACATCGACACCAACGTCCACAAAGAACGACGTGAGGTCGCCGTCCCCCGTCACCGTCGGGACCGGCCCACCTTGAACGCCCGCCAAGGGCCGAACCGTCAGACCGGTCGTTACCCCTGCTTTCACCATGATGTGCGTCACCTGGCTGGCATTGAAGTTGGGAGGCAAAAGCACCGCATCCGACGTACACGCCAACACAAAGAGTGCTGCGATTCCTACCAGGGACCCTCGGGTTGTCGTGCGCATATTCCTCGCAAGGGCGGCCGCCCCTTCCCTTTGTTTCTACCCTGCCGACTTGTAACGGACGACTTTGGGGCGGTCAAGTGTTGGCTTGGCAGTGCCACACTCCCCCTATCCTCGCTCTGGGTCTATCTTGACACCCCCAAACCACACTGCTAAGAGACTCGCTCTGTTGGGTCAATGGAAACGAAGGATGCGAAAGTGGCGGAATTGGTAGACGCGCTAGATTCAGGTTCTAGTGGGCAATGTGCCTGTGGGGGTTCGAGTCCCCCCTTTCGTACCACGGCCATCTTCCTGTGGCTGCTCGCTGTGGGATGCTTGGTCATGGGTGGGACAGGCTGTAAATCCGAAGCCCAAACGAATGCGGAGGAAGCCCTGGAGGAAACCCTCGCCCTGCATGACCAAGTCTATCGAATCCTCGAAGCCAACATAGACAAACCCGACGCCGCACTGGATGAGCTGCGCAAACTGGAAGAGAGCACCCGCGACTCACGCACTGAACGGCGCCAACGGGGAAAGCTGGCGCTGGAAACGCTCAACGACAAAGAGAAGCTAGCATTCGGTGAGCGGGCCACACAGCAATACAACGAGTATGCAGCCAAACTCGGGACGATTCTAAAGCGCTTTGAGGCCACCCACCGCCCCTCGCTACAGCGACTCACGTCGACCATCTGCCAGTGAACAAGCGCACCGATGGGCACCCCGGAAAAACAACCATTTTCTGGAAAAAGGAAACCCCGCGATGGCCGTCTTGAACTGCCAGGTAGAATCCCGCCTATAAAGGTGGGTTCCTATTATGACTGCATTAGGCTTCCCTATTGAAAGGGCTTGCACACAACAGCCAGGGACTGGTCCCTAATAATCTAACAGGGATTCAACGTTTGGCAGTCCCACGTACCCCACAGGGTCTCCAATTTCTACTATAAAGAAGATCGGAAACAGAACCAAGGCAAAAACGATGAAACGTTCGAAAATACACACGATTTTCTGCCTATGTGCCGGACTTCTCGCCCCCGGACTCGGACAATTCCTTCGCAAGCGCGTGTTGACGGGACTCTTGGTCTTCTCATCAGTCACCACTCCCCTGGTGTGGGTTTGCTTTCTCTTGAACCAACGGGTCTATAGCCACATCCTACGGGCGCAGGGAGAGGCAATGCCCTTGGTGCTGGATGGCACGTTTCTTCGGTACCTCGGCGAAGCGAATGTGCTGCAGCCAATTCACATTGCCCTCGTGGCGTTTGCCGTCGCGGTGCATCTGAGTGCGGCGCTCCGCGCTGGAAAAGCGACTCTTAACGCCGAGAGTCACCCGTCTCCCACCGGTTGACACACCCAGTACGGAACGTTATGTCAGGCCCTGGGTTGCAGCACGTCGCTGCACCATCGCGAGAGGTCTCATGCGCGCCGCCATTATTCGCCAACATGGCGATCTGGACGCCATTGAAGTGGAAACACTGGACGATCCCGTGCCGGGTCCGGGCGAAGCCCTGATCGAGGTCCGCGCCTGTGCACTCAATCACATGGATCTGTGGGCCCGGAAAGGGATCCCCGGCTTCCCCTTCCCGCTGCCCCTGATCCCCGGGTGTGACATCGCGGGCATCGTCCGCGATGCACCGGGTTGGGAACCCGGCGCTGAGGTGGTCATCCAACCCGGTGTGTCGTGTGGTACCTGTTCCCACTGTCTGGAAGGCCGCGACAATCTGTGCGCCAAATATGGCATCTTGGGGGAGACCCAAAACGGCGGTTGCGGGGAGCTCGTCGTGGTCCCGACAAGCAATCTCCTACCCAAACCACCCAACATCTCCTTTGCAGAAGCCGCGGCGTACCCGCTCACCATGCTCACGGCATGGCACATGTTGGTGACTCGTGCGGGGATCAAGAATGGCGACGCGGTCCTTGTACACGCCGCTGGAAGCGGTGTGGGAAGTGCTGCCATTCAAATTGCGGCGCTCTTTGGGGCCACCGTGTTCGCCACCGCAGGGACGCCGGAAAAATGTGAACAAGCCTTGAAGCTGGGCGCGTCGGAGGCCATCAACTACCGGGAGGATTCTCAGTGGTCGAAAACCGTGTTCTTGCTCAACGAACGCCGTGGCGTAGACATTGTCATTGAACATGTTGGACAAGCAACGTTTGAGGGATCGTTGCGATCGCTGGCACCCGGCGGACGCATGGTGACCTGTGGAGCAACCACCGGTGCCAACGTGACTCTCCCGTTGAATCGATTGTTTTTTAAGAACCTCTCCATCATCGGGTCCACCATGGGCACCAAAGACGAATTGAAGACGATCACGCGACACGTAGCACAAGGCGAGCTTCGGGCCACTGTCGATCGAGTCCTCCCCTTGGATTCAGTGAAAGAGGCTCACCGCGCACTCGAAGCACGAGAGGCCTTTGGAAAAATTGTGATTACCCCTTAAGGGGAACGCTGCAAGCACGGGCACGGACATTTGCGAGGGTTCGCTCCG
>CAUZBV010000325.1:0-4850 GCA_963578115.1 Myxococcales bacterium | reverse complement strand
GGGGTTGCGTCATGGCAAAGTGGGCGCCTGCGTCTATCTTTTTCTGGAATCGAGCGAACTCCAACTCGATGTCTTCGGCCGTGGGATTGACGGCGACGCCCACGAAGATGTCGGTGTTGTACTTCATGCTGCGACCGGCCAAATCCACGCCTGCGTTCAGGCGTGAGCACAAGGTTACCAAACCGATCGCGTCCACATCATAGACCCCCGTGGCGTTGGGGTAATCTCCGATCTGGGGGGGATCGCCCGTGACGCACAAGATGTTGCGTCGGCCCTGAGCGTACGCGCCCATGATCTCCGACTGAAGACCGATCACGTTTCGATCGCGGCAGCTCATGTGCAGAATAATTTCGATGTCCACCTCGTTGCAGATGAGATTGGACAAAGCCACGGGAGACATGCGCGCTCGTGCCAGAGGGCTGTCTGCGATGTTGATACAATCCACGTTGTTGGAGCGGCACAGTTCGGCGCCGCGCACCAATTTCTCCACGTCAATGCCGCGCGGGGGATCGATCTCCACACTGGACACGAATTGACCGGCCTCCAGCTTTGCGCGCAACGCACTGTGATGATGGGCGACTGGTAAATCCTCTCGCGGTTGGGAAGGTAACGCCTCGTCGAGTTCAAGCGCTTTGCGTCGGACGGGGCGCCCAGGTGTCATGCCTTCGACAGCCTTTCGCATCTGTCGAATGTGCTCGGGACCTGTTCCGCAGCAACCGCCCACAATGTGGCAACCGAGCTGGGCGAACTCCCGCGCATAGTCCGCCATGTATTCAGGGGAACAAACATAAACGAAGCGGCCTTCATGGATTTTTGGCAAGCCGGCGTTGGGCATGATGGACAACATCAGGTTGTCCACGCCGGATTTGTACACCATCCGTTCAACCACATCCATGATGGGTTGAGGCCCGACGCTGCAATTTGCACCCACGACCGATGCGCCGAGATCAATCAATGTGCGGGCGACCTCTTCGGGTTTGTAGCCGTGCAGGGTCTTGCTGTCGTCGGTAAAGGTCATATGGGCTACGATCGGTCGATCGGGAGCGACGGTCTTGGCTGCGTTCATCGCGATCGTGATTTCGCGCAAGTCCGAAAACGTCTCTATGAAGAAGGCATCCACACCGCCCTCAACCAGAGCCTTCATTTGTTCAGAGAACGCGTTCAATGCGTCGTCTTCGGTGATCTTACCGGTGGGCACCAGTCGCTTTCCCAATGGTCCGACGCTGCCCGCTACGAAGTGATCCTCGCCGGCGACTTCCCGGGCGATCTGCGCAGCGGCGTGATTGATCGCATGGACATGTTCTTCATGGCCGCGAGTGGCCAGCCGGTAGACGTTGCCACCAAACGAGTTGGTGAGCAGGATGTGAGCGCCCGCATCTCGATAGTCTTGATGCACACTGTGCACAAGCTCCGGGTGTGAGAGGCACAATTCATCGAAGGAGTGGTCAAATGAGACCCCGCGTTTGTAGAGTTCGGTGCCCATGGCACCATCGCAAACCAAGACTTCCGTTTGCAGGCGTTCTACGAACTGTTCGGAGCGATTCATACCGGGCCTTGTCCCTCGATGATTCCCATCGAGAGCTATTGGCACGCACGACCGATCCGGTCAAGTCTCGGCTAACTGGCGGACGATCACAACGAAGGCATGGGCAACAAGTTGGGCCTGATCGGTCGCGGCTTCGGACGTTTCGTGTGTTTACTCTTCACAGATTTTCTCCCAACGCCGCCCCCGATCGCTGGTTGTTCACCCCTCTATTCCGAACGTGGGTTCAGATTGTTGAAAAAAAGTGAACCTTTTCAAAACGACAGTGTTTCGCTGTCCCGCTCTTGCAGTACGCACAACGCTTCAGCGGCCAAAAAGAGGCCTCCCGACACAAGGACGGGCGCTCGCAGGCTGCGGGCGATCTGTTGGGCTCTTTCCAAGGCTTGGGACACGGTTTCAGCACACTCCGTGGGCAGATGGCTGTATTGAGCGAGCACGGTTGGGGCGGTGCCCTTGTGTTTCGCTTGCGTGCAAACCACATGGGTAGCGACGCGGGCGAGCGCCGGGACCATCTGGTCGTAGGGGCGGTCGCGAGAGACACCCACCACCAAGACCATGGGATGGGGTGAGCCAAGCCCACACTCTGTCAATGTGCGCTGAACTTGTTCAATGCCGGCCATGTTGTGCGCAGCGTCCACAATGAACTCGATGCCATCACGCTGAATCCGATGAAAACGGCCCGGCCACTGGGTGTGGGAGAGCGCGTCGTACGCTTGCGGCGCTTGAAAGTCATCCCCAAGAAGGAGCGCACAAGCCGTCAGTGCGCAACGGGCGTTGTCTCGTTGGTGGGGACCGGCCAGTGACACGCGCACGTCCGCAGGGAGAACGACGCGTTCGTGAGCGGGCGCAGCCCCGCGCGTTGCGCGGTCCAATTGGATGGCCTGGTGGACATTGGAGGGCAGGGGACCCAACACCAGTGGAACCTCCGGATCGGCGATTTGGGCCTTGTCCAACGCGATTTGTGTCAATGAATCGCCCAAGATGGATGTATGTTCCAAGGACACGTTCACCAACGCAGCGGCCTGGCATGGCAACACGCGCGTGGCGTCGAGTTGGCCGCCTATCCCGGCTTCCCAAACGGCCACATCCACGCCTTGTTCAGCAAACCAACCCAGCGCCATTCCGGTGAGGATTTCGAATGCGCCAAACGAAGCGGGGGCGATCTGTTGGCAGTGTTCTTCGACACGGGTCAGCCATCGCTCAAAGTCCGCTTCGGTGATGGAGACGCCGTTGATTTTCAGCCGTTCCGTGATGTGGAAGAGGTGAGGAGATGTGAACAAACCCGTCCGGAGTCCATGGGATTCCAAGATGGCAGCGGCCATGGCGCATGTGGATCCTTTTCCGTTGGATCCCGTGATCTTGAGCGCACCATCCGGGGCCGGTCCCAGGCGTTCACTCAGTACAGTCATGCGTTCCAAACAGGGACCACGACCGAAGCGAGGGAACCTGGCCATGATATTTGTTTCGCGCATAGTCGGGACCATATCGCGTCGTATCCGTGACGCCAACCCGGTATGGACAGACAATTGTTGACCGATGCCCTGTGTTTCCACATGATGCGCCGCCATGAAAACCTGCATTGAACAACCGCTCTTTGTTTTCCTTCTCCTCCTGGCCGTGGCGTGTGGCAACGACAACAAGCCTGCCCCAACGGAGCCGAAAGAGGTGTTTGACGCAACCAATGAACTGCCTGAGGTGGTTCCCGACGGCTCCGAAACCACTTCGGATCTGGACGAGATCGCTGAGGATGGCGATGATTTTCCACCCGGTCTGACTCCTCTGGTGGATCAGGGCCCTCAGCCCATAGCGGACGGTGAGTGGGAGTGGTTGTCGCACGATGACGACGCCAGCGTGGGTTCGCACAGCTATCCGGAGGTGCCGAACGATTATTACGAATACGCCCGTTTTGAGGTCTTTCAGCCTTTTCAACTACGGCGCATAAAAGCAAAACTGAGTGTTCCGACAGCGACCAACGTCACGATGGTGGTGTGGGATGATCACAGCGGGAACTTCTTGCACTTGGACAAGGAGGTCAAACTCGCAACGGTGACCAAGCCGGTCACACCGGAGGACAGCGGCACATGGCTGGAGTTTGTCGTGGATCCGGCCATACGGGTGGATCCCGGTCGAATCTTCTATGTGGGTCTGATTGTCAATGGCAGCAATACGCCGCGATTAATGGTCGATGCGGAACCCACCGACACGGGCGGTATTGCCTCGAGTTCGCTCATATGGATGTCCAAGAAAGTGGATCCCGCCACGAACGTCAATGTGGTGTTCTCCGCAGCGGCGGGGGATTTCTTGGTTCGGGTCGAGATTCAACGGGTTGATGTGATTCAGGGTGACAATTTCCTCTTTGAGCCGATTCCCGCCGATGTTCTCGGTTTTTCCGGATTCAGTCGGGGCGGTTTTGCGGACTATGACAACGACGGCGATTTGGACCTGATGGTGAATGGTCCCACGTTGTATCGTAACAAGGGAGACGGGACCTTTGAGAATGCGGGGGAAGCCCTTCCCGG
The DNA here is from genome assembly GCA_963578115.1 of Myxococcales bacterium. Taxonomy (GTDB): domain Bacteria; phylum Myxococcota_A; class UBA9042; genus CAUZBV01. The sequence continues at coordinate 788 of CAUZBV010000325.1, read as the reverse complement.
TGGTGTGTCCAGCGGAGGTGGCGCCTGGGGCGACTACGACAACGATGGGGATCCCGATTATTTCTGTACCGGCGTGAACGACTTCTTACTCCGAAACGATGACGGTGTGTTCGTGAACGTGACCGACGAGAGCGGCATCGATGATACCCAGCAACACACGTGTAACGGCATCGCAGCGATGCAGCATGTGCCTACCGAGACCGCAGCCTGGGTCGATGTCGACAACGACGGTTGGTTGGATCTGTACATGGGCAACTTCATCTGTTGGGAAGACGGCTATCCCAGCCAAGATCGTCTCTTTCACAACAATGGCGATGGCACCTTCAGCGATTGGTCGACCTCCTCGGGAATCAACGCAGGCCAAGGCTCGGGAATGGCAGCCCGTGGCGTCGCGCCTGCGGATTACGATTTGGATGGCGATATGGATATTTTGGTGACGAACTATCGTCTCCATAAGAACTTCTTCTGGCGAAACAATGGCGACGGCACTTTTGAAGATGTGGGTCATCAGAGCAAGCTCGAAGGCGTGCGACAGATCGCCGGCGGCTCCGGCTGGTCCTACGGCCACTCCATTGGGGCCGTCTGGGGCGACTTCTTTTTGACGGGCAATGTGGACGTCTTTATCGCGAACTTGGCGCATCCACGCTTTCTTCACTTCAGTGACAAACACACCCTCTATGTGTCGTCGGGTGGGGAATCGCCCACGTATTTGGACATCACCGATGACGTGGGTTTTCGCTATCAAGAGACCTCTTCCAACCCCAACGCCTGGGATTTCGACAATGATG
>CAUZBV010000324.1:0-4859 GCA_963578115.1 Myxococcales bacterium | reverse complement strand
CTTCAAACGGGAGTTTATTGAACGCAATGAATCGAATGGACCATGGAAAATAGCTGGCTGAAACCGGGGCCACATGCCCGCGTGCTCCTCCTCGTTGTGGCGGCGCTGCTGCACCACTGTGCCGGAGAGCCGACCGGTGCATCGAACCGCTATCCCGACGCCGACACCGTTTCAGAGGACACCACCGCCCTTTCGCCCGATGCCGAGCCCAACGACATCGCACCGCCTTCAGATGCCAGCATCCCAGACGATGGAGATGTTCTCCCTTCGGGTGATGACATTGCGTTGGACGTCCCTGACAACACGCCAGACGATGGCGAAATCGCGGACGCGACAGTCTCGGATGTACCGGCTGCGCTGGACGGCCAAGGCGAGATTTTCGTGGAGGATGTTGAAAACCAAGACATGGACACTGCGGACCCCACCGATGGGATAGTGCCGGACACGCAAACACTACCCGAGGACGGGACCACCGATGCCAAACCGCCCAGTATTCCCGCGGCAGAGCCACTCTTCCGATTGGACACGCTCACGTGGAGTGCCCCACAGTTGTGCTATGCCACCAACACCGATGCACCCTGCGTGCAGTTGACCGCACTAGTCAACGCGCTCATCGCCTCCACACTGGACGACGACACCGATCCCACCGACATACTCATCCAATTTCACGGCGTGATTGACCAGGACGGAATCCTGTCTCTTACCATTGGTGATGGCACATGCGAACGGGACGCCGTGGGGAAAATACTGAACTGCGACTTTCTTTCTGGCAATGCGCCCCCTCCCGTCGTGTTCTCAGATGTCGCTGTCCAGACCACCGCCGAATGCCTCGATACACCCAACGTCTCCGCCCCGTGCTTTGGGACGCCGACCAAAGATGGCTTGGTGCTGATGGTTGGCGACATTTCCATCGGGTTGAAAGACGCCGCTGCATGGGGTTCATTCACGGGTCAAAACCCGAACGCTGCCATCGAGACGGGGCATCTCAAGGGCTTCATGCCCAAAACCATCGCCCAAACCATCCAATTCAACTTGCCAACAGGCCAGCCACTCACGCTTGCCCAACTATTGGGACAGGTGCCGACCCTTGTGGTTGACGGACACCCTGGATGGACGCTTGAATTTGGTTACAAAGCATCCCAGCAACCCAAACTGTAGGAGAGATATTGTGGTTCTGTCGTTTGCGAAAAAAAATTGGGAGCCCATTGGACTTGCTCTCATCGTGGCCACAGCGCTCGCGTGTGGCAGTGAAAGTTCCGATGGCTGCTCCGTCGAAACCGACTGCCCTAACGGCTATTTCTGCAACAACAAGAATGCCGGTTACGCCGAAAAAGTGCCCGCCAAGTACATGGGACTCTGTCTGCTGGAAGAAACCAGGAGTTGTTTCGAAGACGACTGCGCTGCCAAAGGGCGCTGCGTGTACGATGCAGAGTTGAAAAAGTGTGTGGCGGTCTCCGAAGACGACTGCAAAGCGTCCACTCTGTGCAAGACCGCTGGGGCGTGTTCGTTGGTGGAAGACATCTGTTCCACGATGGGGAAGGGCTACGGTGCCCCGTGTACAAATGACTCCGAATGTGAAGAATCGCTGTGCTTGGTCAGTGATTATGCCCCCCTCGGCTGGTGTACAGCCTCCTGCGAAACCGAACAGCAACCGTGTGGAGAACAGGGAGACGATGGAAAATTTCCCGCCTACTGCATCCGAATGCCCAACAGTTTCAAGAGCAGCACCAAACAGTTCTGTGCCCCGCTGTGCTCGGATCTCTTCGAATGCAGCGCGTTGGCAGACTTTTGGGCCACATGTGACATCCCTAAATACAAAGGCAATCCCATTTATGGACAAGGTGTAGGCATTGAAATTTGTCAGGCTCCTGCCGCCCACGGAAAAGGTCGGGTCAACCCGGACACGTGCGAAGGGTGGGACACAGCCTTGGGCGATGACCTGGGAAGCACGGTCAATCTGTGTCGCGCCTATTGCGACTATCTGGTGACCTGTCAGGAAGTCGAACCGAGCGGATACAACCAAGAATGCTGTGGATACGGTTGTTTGCTCAAGATTGCTCCGGAAGGCGTTGTCCTGAACAAGCACGACAAAGAGACCAAATGCTACGTTCAAAACTTTTCAGCCTGGATGGACACGCCCGAAGTGTGTGAGAAACCCGTCACTGAATGCAACGGGAAACCCTTCGACCCTCGACCATCTCAATAGGACTCGTTCGACCTCATCTGGGAATAATCGTGATGCCGGTCGCGTTATACAGACTGTCTGATGGCGTTCTTACGACCTCCTGTTGAAATGAGCGCCATTGTCGCATGTTCTTCTCCTGGGGTAGCCGGTACCACCTTGGTGGTTTGCCGGCTTCCCTTTTTTACCATTCTCTGTACAGTCAGTGCGTGTTTGGACGGCTACTATCCAGTGCGCTTCCCCTGCTTCCCCGCTCCATTGTGGCACGCGTGGCGCGGCGTTACATCGCCGGTGATACCACGGAATCGGCAATCGAGACCGTGCAAGCCCTGAATGCGAGGGGCTGGGCAGCCACCGTCGACTTGCTCGGCGAAGAGATCATAGAACCCCAGCAGGCACAAAGCGCCGCCACCCGTGTCCTGCGAGTCATTGAAACACTGGATGAGAGACAGTGCCAGAGCGGCGTGTCCATCAAACTCTCTCAACTCGGGATTCGGATTGATGAACAGCTCTGCATGTCCCATCTCACTCAGATCATAGAATGTGCCCAAGCCCGGGATCGATTCGTGCGCATCGACATGGAAGACTCTTCGCTCACGACCCAGACGCTGAACATCTATCAGTCGTTGCGAAAAGAGTACGGGGGGGCCCGGTTGGGTACCGTCGTTCAGGCGTGTTTGTATCGAACGGAAGACGACATCGCATCCCTATTGAAAGCAGATGTTGTGCCCGATTTACGGATATGCAAAGGGATTTACCGCGAATCGGAAGACGTCGCGTACACCGACAAGACATTGATCACTCAAAATTTTGTGCGCCTGGTCACTCGCTGCCTGAGTGCCGGTGCCAAAATCGCCATTGCTACGCATGATGTCCAAGTAATAGACCCTGTCTGTCAATTCATCGCGGCGCAGGGTATCGACAAACGACAATACGAATTCCAAGCGCTCCTGGGGGTCCCCATCGAGGGCATCTTGGACCGGCTGGTTGCCGATGGGCATTCCGTGCGTGTCTATGTTCCTTTTGGGGCGCAGTGGTACACATACAGCACACGACGTCTCAAGGAAAACCCCGAGATTGCCACCCACGTATTCAAAGCGATGTTTAGGAGACTCGATTGACCGACCACGATCCCGTCTCATCTACATTGCGAACCCTGCTCACCGATGAACGCAGTCAACTGCTGGACAGCGTGTTGAGCAAGCGTCTCCATGGGCTCACGGTTCTACTCGAAGACGTTCACACACCCCAAAATATGAGCGCATGCATCCGCACTCTCGAATCGTATGGTATTCAAAACGTGCACGTGGTGGAGCTGCGAGACCCCTTTGTGATTAGCCACAAGACCACCCAGGGTTGCCACAAATGGGTTGATGTCCACCGACATGCCACAACCCATGATGCCATTGCAACGCTGCGTGAAAGCGGGTACCGAATCGTTGTTTCTTCCTTGGAGGCGACACAGACATTGAATGAGTTCGATTTCAGTATTCCCACGGCCCTATGTTTTGGCAATGAAAAGGACGGGATTTCCCAGGAACTGGAGGCCTTGGCAGACGCGCACTATCGAATCCCCATGCATGGGTTCTCACACTCATTTAACCTGTCCGTAGCGCTCGCCATCAGCGTTCACGAAGCCAGCAACGCCCGCAAGGCCAGCCTGGGAGTCGAGACCGATCTGACATCGGAGCAGGCCCAAAGCCTCTATGAGCGGTGGTCACGATTGGGCATCAAGGACAGTGATCGGATTGTTGATGCGCTTTCATCTCACAAAAAGCACCCGTAGACTGAATCGAGCATGAAGTGTCCGAACCACCTTTCGCCGTCTCCATACCGTCCTCGTTGGGCCGCAACCCACGTCGCTGTCCTTGCATGTTGGTTCGTTGTGGCACCGGAGATTGCCGTACAAGCACAGCAATTTGAAAACGTCGCCCCCGGAATGGGCATCGTAATATCACCGGGCAGCTATGGCCACGCTGTGGGTGGTGGCGTCAGTTGGTTCGACCCGGACCAAGACGGCGCCCTGGATGTCCTTGGGTCGACCGTAACAATTCCTCCCATCTTGTATCGACAAAAGTCGGGCGCCTTTGTGCTCGATGAAGACGCCATGCTGCCGGATACTCCTCCCGGCACCGCCGGGGGGCACTTGATCGTAGACATCGACAACGATGGCGATGACGATGTGCTGCTCCTGAGAGAAGGAAGAAACGCATTGCTCCTAAACGAGGGTGGGGTGTTCCACGACGTCAGCGCGACACATCTCCCAGGCACGTCTGTTTGGAGTGCCAGCGCCGCCGCTGGTGATGTGGATGGGGACGGCGACGTGGACATCCTGATTGCCAACTACATCCAGTACATTTCGTTTCCCTTGCACCTGTGTTCGAAAAACCAGCTTCTGATCAATGATGGAAGCGGCCGATTCGTCGACAAAGCCCTCGAATGGAATGTGGCCGGCACGGGTTGCAGCCTGGCCGTCGCCATGACGGATTATGACAACGACGGCGATCTGGATTTGATGGCCGTCAATGATTTTGGTCAATTTACCCAAGCCAACGAACTGTATCGAAATGACGGTCCCTCCGGCGGCGATGGGTGGCAGTTCACCGACGTTTCCACGCAAAGCGGGTGGGACCACCCCATGTACGGGATGGGCATCGGTGTGTCCGATGTCAATGAT
>CAUZBV010000323.1:0-4862 GCA_963578115.1 Myxococcales bacterium | reverse complement strand
CCTCCTCGAGCGTGTGTCCTTCGATAAACTCCATCACGATGTAGAAGGTCTCTTCGCGGTTGGTGCCGTAGTCGAACACCCGCACCACATTGGGGTGGGTCAGGCGCGCACACAGTGACGCCTCGAGGAAGAAGCGAGCCTGGAATGCGTCCGCGCCTCGTTTGTCTTTGACCGTGAGGATCTTGACGGCCACTTCTCGACCGAGGGGGCGCTGGATGGCTTTGTAAACCGTCCCCATGCCGCCCCGGGCGATGAATTCGGTGATCTCGTAGCGGCCATCGAGGATTAGGCCAATGCGGCTGTCCGTTTCTTGATCGTCAGGCGTGTTCACGGTTGGGCAATCACCCGGGCAAAGAGGGCCACCCAGACGAGTAGGCGGGAATCTCATTCCATGGTTTCATTCGTCTTCTTTAGGGTTCAGTAAAGCATACCCGTGTGGTGGTCGCCACCGGGCCTTTTTCTAGGCGTTTCGAAAGAGGATCAGGGCCGCCAGCGCCGCGACAGTGATCTCAATGGCGAGAAAGGACCACATCATGACCCCAGGACGTTGCCCGCCCACGATGGCCCAGGTACGACCGAGGGCCAAGCCTGCGTACACGGCCAACACGGACCACAACCCGGCTTCGTAGCGGGCGGGACTGAGGGCGACCCACGTATAAAAGACCGCCATGCCGAGCATCATGCCGCCATAGGTGGCCATGATGTCGGTGCGTGCCGTGGCGTTGGTCATCGCCACGCCGATGGCCGCCGAAGCCCGGTCGGGCATGAGGAGAAAGTACAGCCCGATGAGCGCGAACACGAGGGCGGAGGACCAGAGAAGGAAGAGGGTGAGATGGGTCATGCCGAACTCCTGCGCTGCTTGTCTTGGAGCACGCCCATGATAAACAGCGTCGGCTGTGTCCGGTCAAGGGCCTGTCTATTCAGAGTCTGGCCCTGTCCTGTGTTACGGTAATTCACGAGGAACGACACACCCCCATCGGGTGGCAGGGGAGCCGCATGGACAAGGGCGGGAAGAGACTGTGGATTGAAGCCTGGGGCATGCTGCGCACGCGCAAACGTTGGTGGCTTCTACCCATTCTTGTGGTCTTGGTGTCCATGGCCGTCTTTGTGGTGTTCGCCGAAGGCTCGGCGGCCATGCCCTTCCTCTATACCTTGTTCTAGGGCGACTTTCGTTGAATCCAGCCCCATTCCAGTAGATTGGTCGCAATGGCCTGGGCGATCAGGGCGTGCCCTTGTGCGTTGGCGTGGACGGGATCCACAAAGTAGTCCTTCGCCTTGTCCCTATGGGCAGCAAAGAGCGCGCAGATGTCCACCACGTTCTTGCGTCCCTCCTCAGTGAAGAGGCATTGGACCTGCCCACTTCCCCCAATGTCCACACTGAGTTGACTCATGAGCACCACCTGAATGCCATGGGTTTTCGCCAGAGCCACGACGCCGTCCAGATTTTGGGAGTGCTGCTCTGCCGGGACGCGCTGTCCGGTGACCTCCGCATCCGATGGCGATCGAAAGAGCCGTCGGATGAGTCGATAGACGGCGCTGTATTCCAGAATGGACCGGGTGTCCACAGCCCACTCCGGAGGCTGAACAACCTCGTGGTCGGGCTTGGGAAAGTCCGGCGTCAGAGGGAGCGTGTCGTTCACACCGAGATCGTGGATGACGATGTCCGGTTCAAAGGCCAACCCATGGTGAGTCAAGTACCCCAAGCCTTGGAAGCTGGTGTGACCGGGAGCGGCCGCGTTGAGGACTTGCCACGGTTCCCCCGTGATCTCCACGAGGAGGCCCTCCAACACCGCCGAATACACCTCGTCCTCGTTGACGTACATGCCCATGGGATGGGATCCGCCCAGGACCATGACCCGCCGAACATTCTTGGGCTTCTGGCTGGGCACCGAAGGGCTTCGCATGCCGTGTTCGTTGAGCGTGAGCCCGTCTTTGCCCCAGAAACGTTGTTCGGAGGAGCCTCCGGAGTAGTTGGGCTGAAGGCGCCACAGACAGTGCTCGTCCCATTGGTAGAGTCCTCCGAGGAAACTCCCTTTGGTTTGGGCCGCCCAATTTCGGGTGTCGTTGATGTCGTATTCAGGGGTATTGGGTTCGACTACGAACAAGGTCCCAAAGGCCATCATCTCGAGAAGGAGCCAGAAGGCCACGTTGGCCACGACGAGCAGCACAAGAACCTGTCTGCCGGAGATGGGTGTGTGTGTCGTTTTGGGGTCCACTGCTGCTCCGCTGCTGTGTGCGTGGAATCACTGTACCCACAAGCCGGCGAAACCTCAAAGGGGCACGAGCCGGCGTCAGGGCTGTGATGATGTGGCCATGAGGGTTGAGAGTGGTAGAGTGTGGCCATGGGCACCCGCTATCGTCCTCCGCGCCCCAAAAGCTCTGCGTACATCACGCCGCAGGGTGCGAAGAAGTTGCGCGATGAGCTGGATTTCTTGTGGACCGTGGATCGGCCGCAAGTGACCAAGCGGGTCGCCGACGCCGCCGCTGAGGGCGACCGCTCGGAGAACGCCGAATACATTTATGGCAAGAAACGCTTGCGGCAGATCGACTCGCGAATCCATTTTTTGTCCAAGCGACTCGCCGCACTCACGGTGGTGGAGCCCACCGAGAACACGTCGAGTACGGTCTTTTTCGGTGCCTATGTGCGCTTGGAAGACGGCGGCGGAAATGCGGTTGTGTATCGCATCGTGGGACCCGACGAATCGGACCACAACGTGGGCGCGATCAGTATGGATTCGCCGGTCGGCAAGAGCCTCCTGGGCAAGGAAGAGGGCGACAAGGTGAAGGTGAAACGCCCCAAAGGCACCGCATCCTTCGAGATCGTGGACGTGTCCTACACCCCTTTCGAGGAGTGACCCGAGGGGTTATGGATCCACGGGCAAGACGAGAGCCACCGCACCCACGCAGTTTCGCGCACAGTCTTGGTTGTTCTCTCCGCACCCCATGACGCATTGCATGAGCAGGGTCTGCCGGAGCGAATTCGCCGTGGTGTAGGCGTCGTCGCAGGTTTGGGTGCAGGATGCGGTCTCGTCGCAATCAGCCGCACACTCTTCCAGCCCAATGGCGATCCCGGTTTCACTCGCTGCGGCCGTCACGCAGTCGGTTGAGCAAAGCTCATCGTCGCTGTCGCAATCGTCCACACAGGCAGCCAGTGTCGGTAAGTCTCCTTCGAGGCCCAAGAACCTGCAGGTGCGGTCCACTGCCCAGGCAGTCCCCAGCGCGCCCAGCGCAAAGACCGCCGCACCGGCACCGAGGCCCGCCACCGAGAATCCCACGGGCACGCCAAACATCCCGGCGACGAACCCGCCGATGAGCGCTTCGTGAAATACGACCAGGGTGCTGATTACGCCACCCAGGCCTCCCACCACAATCTCCGCGGCGGCGCACACACCGCGTCCGAGCCCGTCGGATTTTGGACCCCGTGCGGCGTCCATGAGCGCTGACTCCTTCAAGTCGCGGACAAAATCCACCGCCGTGACGCTGAGCACGCTGATTTGGTCGAATGTACAGGTGGTGTGTAGCAGCACGCCCAACGTCTGATTAATGGTCACCGAGCAATCCACGGGGGCGAGATAATCCACCATCGTCGTCGGGCCGTCATTGGACACCCAGGCGTCCAAGTAGACGGCGCCGGTTCGGTCCAATGCCCGCATTACGAGGCTTCCATCGTCGTGTTCCAGAATTTGCCAGTCCACCACGGCATTGGACGCGTCCGCTTTGTGGTCGCCCCCCGTTCCCTGAAAGGTCGTCAGGGGGTTCAGGTCGTCGCCTGTCGTGTCGATCACTGTGGGCGAACACGCCATCGTGATTAAGAGCACACTCGTCAGGATTGCCAATTGTTTCATCATTCACCTCCGCACGGCTGCTGGTCCGCAGCCTCCAATCGTCGCCGCCCGCACTATGTCGGGCACGATTCACACCGTTGTGACTTCAACTCGGTCGGCTCGTTGCAGACCGTTCCGTGGGGATGCTGAATACACGTCCGGCACGAGGTGCGGGGTCGGTCAGCATCCGGATTTCTTATGTTGCGAGCGTCTTGCTCACGGTAGGCGAGAAGCCGGAAGATAGCACGGCGGCGCGGTCAACCACAAGGAAAACCCAGGCAAGTGCGGGCCGTCCCCCGTTCTCAACGTGTACGACCGCCCGAGACGGCCGCGCTGATGGGTCCCCGCGCAATATGGATTGCCGTTTGGCGGAAGGCTGTCTCACATCAATGGGGCGGGGCCCTGATGGAACGCCACTAGTGCGTAACGGTTACCAATAGGATGAATATTAGTCACTTGTGCCTATCTGCAACGCACCCAATGATGAAGGGTAGCAGGAGGCGACTCATGAACCGAATGAAAGAGCATGTCCCCGTGGTTGAGAGGTCGATTTTGGACCTCGAGGCAGAGGCCTCAAACGCGCGCTGGCGCTTCATTATGGAACGTTTAAGCCAGCTTAAGACGACAATTAATCATGGAAGGCCGAATCTGAGGAAGAAGCGGTAACAAACAGTGGGAGAATCAAAATGCGTTGGACACTAACAATCATCATGACATTGGCCCTTGGCTGTGGACTCTATTCGCCGGAAGGCGAGACCTTGCCTGTGCCGGTAGACAAGAACAACCCGACCGTTGAGATCTGCAACGGCATCGATGACGACGGAGACGGGCGCATCGACAACGGGATGTTGGCCATGCGTTGGAATTCTAAGTCAAATAACCCGCAGTTTGCGTTGGGCGATGGTATTGCCCAGCGGGCGCACAGTATGTTTCGGCGAGAATATGTGGATGCCGGCGATGTCCCCCAAGCATCCTCCACCGGAGACCCGTACGACAAGGAGTGGCGGGAAGGAGTCCACACCACAGCGACGTTCACTT
>CAUZBV010000322.1:0-4872 GCA_963578115.1 Myxococcales bacterium | reverse complement strand
CGTGGAAGAATCGTCGCTGGGCCGGGTCATTGATGGCAAAGTCCTGCGGGACCACCAAACAACTCATCATGCTGGCCATGCGGCGAGCGATGGCGGCGGTGATGCCGTTGGCTTGCCGATCCCGTTCAAGCACATGGCGGCTGTCGATACCGCCGTAGAGGATCGGGTATTGCCAGGCCACGGTCAGACGAAAGTTGGGGCCGGTACTGTAATAGAGTTGCCATGCATACCCCGTGGTTGCGAGGATCCGTCGGTGCAGCTGCTCGGGCGTCAGCAGGTGACCACCGCCCACCTCGCTGAGCACCAACGCCTGGTAACGGGGATCGTCCACGGCCAGGGGCGGCATGGTCTCGGTCCGAAAGATGGGGCCCAAGAGCATGTGGCGAATGGCGGTCTTAATATTGAATCCGCTCTCCACAAAGACCTGGCGGGTAGCCTCCATCTGCCGGCTTTGAAAGTCGAACGCCAAGGCCTTGGCGGCTCGGTCTGGATCGTCCAACCGATCGGGCAAATCCACGATGGCGACCCCCAGAATCGTCCGGTACAGGTGCCGCACCATGGCGTATCCAAAACGGGGATCTTCAACAATGCGGTCGCCCAGCTGCTGCAAGGGCGAACGGGGACTGTTCGGGTCAAGCGGCGTGCCTTTGTACGCAGGCTCTCGGGTACACAGATGCTCCATGCCCACCTTCTCGGCACTGCACAAGATGTGGTTCTTCCACTTCAAGCCTTCGTTCAGTCGGTAGGCTCCTCGCCGGTCCCGGTTCATGAAGTGGGCCCCCAGGGGATCCATGGCCGCGTGGCAGACGCGACAGCTCTTTCCCTCCAAGGTGGGGTTGTTGGCCACCACGTCGTCCTGGCCCACCGTGAACTCCACGAGCTTCATCAGGTCGATGGCCACCAACTTGTCATAGACCGTGCGCGAGCGCAGGCGATTGAGGTTGGTTTCCGTGGTGATGTAGCGACGCAAGAACATGTGGGTGCTGAGCACACCGGCATGTGGGATGGGGCCATCCTCCACAATGTTGGCCGTCGTCTCCACCACTTGAACGGGCTTGTAGTCGCTGGTGTCCATCCAATCGTCAAAGGGCACATCCATCCCGTACACCGCCGCCGCATAGGAATTCACCATGGTGTAGTCTGCTGTGAGCAGCGTGCTGAAGGGCAGATCGTTCTCGAGAATATGCCGGACCAGCTTCAAGGGCACATGCGCCACCGATTGGTTGGCGTTCAGGTACCCCTGCTCGCAAAAGGTCGCCTGCTCCGGATAAAGATCGTCGCAGCAGGGGTTCTCCGTGGAGCCATCACAACAGTTCTTGGTGCTGCCCCCCTTGCACGGGTGGAAGATCCAGGCACGATAATAGTCGTGTGCGGAGGGCGAACTGGAACGGTTGGGCAGATTGCCCAGGGCGATGGTGTTCTTCAGGTTGGGGTGGAATCGGTTGGTGTACAACAGATCGTTGAACGCCTCTTCCATGCGGTCATAGAAGGCCGGCTGGGTCATCAACGCGTCGATACGATCGCCCAGGTTCTCTTCGGTTACATCGGCCAACTCGGCCACGTCGGGCAAGCGCGAGGTCAAGGTCAGCGAGGCTTTGCGCAGGGTTTCGCGGGCCGTCAGGATCTGTCCGCCTTCCAAGATGTCGGACAAGGGCACCGTTTCACAGACATTGCCAGAATTGAGCTGCTGGACCAGCTCGGCAAAGAGGGTGTACTCCTCGCTCCCCTCTTCGAGCAAGATGCCGCCCTCGTGCGCCATCACGCCCGACGCTTTGGGGATCATCAACCCACCCCACGTGCGGATCACCTCTAGGTTGGTGCTGAGGTAATCCGGATCGCCGGGGAAGCGGCCGAGCCAATACGTGGTCTGATTCTTCTCAGCAAACTCGGCCACCAGCCCGTAGGCGTTGTGACAACCCACGCAGCGGCTGAAGATGGGTCCGGCCACCTGGTTCAAGAAGGTGCTGTGGGCCGGAATACAAGGCTCCGGGCCCGTGTCGATGGTCTCCGGGATGTCCGGGATGTCCGGGATGTCGGCCGGTGGCGACGTGTCCGTGTCCAGAGGCTCCACATCGGGCTCCACCACATCGGTGGCGGCCGTGTCGGTGGGCGCCGTGTCGGTGGGCGCCACATCCGTCGGCTCCACGGCGGACGAGCCGCAAGCGACGGTCATCCAGAGCGCAGCGAATATGGCAAGCAGACGGATCATTTTGTGTAGGTTCAGGGTACCGTGAACGGGACCCCGACGTCCAGCCCAAGCGTCCATCACACACAAAATTGGAAGAGTTGGAGCGGTGACGCTGCTTTTCAACACAGACTTCGATAGGGTAGACTTTCCGCGAGGGAGGACTGGAGGAAGTGATGGGGAACCGAATGGAAATGGGGTTGTTGCGCCTGCTGCTCATCGCAGCCATTGGGCTCGTCTGGGGCGCGTGCAACGACAACGTCAAAAAGAAAACAGCCGACGTTCTGAACGATGCGGGTACACCGCCCACCATTCCCGAAGAAGACGGCGCCTATGCGGATCTCTACAACGCGCTGGGAACGACGGCGTCATTGCCCATCCGCGGCCGGCTGGTGGAAGAAAAAGCTGGGTTCAATCCGTCCAATACAACACCCTTGAAGCAAATCTCCCAGGATGAGATCACCGGCAAAACCATCGCCCTGGCCTTGGTGAGCGGCGACCAATCGGTGGACATTGGCACCGTGACCACGGACGACGAAGGGTATGTGGACACGGCGCTCGACCTGTCGGATAAAAGCCTCTCTGCGGGTGCCTACAGCCTCGAAGCGCGCGTAAACAACAAGCTGGTGGGGTTGGTGCCTGCGACGCTCCTGGGTCTCGACCATTCCGGCACACTTGTCCGTTCCGATGTGGATCTAACCTACCTGAACACCAAGTTCACGGGCACGCTCGACAAGATCAAGCTCCTGGAAGAGAAGCCCAAAGAGCGAAAGACCCTGCCGGCCATGGAAACCGTCTACCCGGCCTTGCGGACAGGCGCCGAGGGCTCACTAAACCGATCGCTCGTGTTCTTGAGCGGCAGTCCCAAATTCTTCAAACGTATCTTGGAAGGAAAAATGGCGTTGGACGGCGTGCAGCAAGACGGCGTCGTGCTCAAACCCTACAAAGACATTGTGGTGAGCAATCTGCTGAGCTTTGACTTCAACGGCATTGTGCCCGAGCTCAAAGAGCAAGTGGGCTACAAGCTCTACTGGGTCATGCGCTTGCGTCTGGAAGCCCCACCCGCCGCGCCCGAGATCCTCATGGGCGACGACTCGGAGGCCGACATCGTGGTCTATGTTCTCTACCACCGCTTCACGTCGGGTGAGCTGGATGAGGCGGGCCTGATGGCCGAATTGGACAAAGTGGATGTAGCCAAAGCGTGGGGCGACTCCATCGCCGAGTTGGCACCCAAGGTGAAGGCACATCTGGCTGGACAAGCTCCTCCCGTCAAGGCCATCTACATCAACAAGACCGGCCTGGACACGGCCCACTTCCCGGTGGCGGACTGGTCGGTGGACGGTATCACACGCTACCACTACGGCGCCTGGCCCTTGGCGCTGGATCTCTACCAATCCGGGTTCATCGCCAAGACGGATGTGCAAGGGGTGAAGGATCGGTTCATCGCCCTGGGCAAGAGCGCAGACTACCTGAAAACACGCTCCGATCACGGGGTCAGCGAAGGCTATTTGAAGGCCGAAACCGTTGCCGAGTTCGAGTAGTACCGCCGCACATCACGTCCGGTGGGCAAAAAAAGAGCCCAACCCTCGCGGATCAGGCTCCATTCATCCCCCCGTCGAACGCCTTACCAGACGTTCTCGGGATCCCAAGAATTACTGCGTACGCCGGCAATTCCATAGAGAATGTCGCCAAAGGTCGCGCCCTTCATGCGCTCGGCGATGGTGATCCAGTCGGTCGCATCTTCGGGACGACCACGATCAATGGCGATCATGCCATCCATCAACCCTTTCAAGAGCACCTTGAGGGTCGGGGGCGCCCCGGAGGGGTAGGACGATTTGCCCGTGGCCACCACATCCATCAAGGCATGCCCCGACGGGTCCGCGGAAGTGGCCTTGGCTCGGAAGGCTTGACGCGTGTAGTACGCATAGGACTGACACGAGTGCATGACGACGATTTGGTAGTCATCCGAGTAGGATTCGGTGTCGTCGAGTAGGTTCTTGGTTCCGTACGACGAATGTCCGTTGTAGTGCACCAGCGTGTAATGACTCAACCGCTTGCGGAAACTGGAGGCGAAGTTCGTCATCCAAGGCAGCTCCGTGGGATTGTACAGGTCGATGACCATGGCCACACCGCCCTGGGTCCACATGTAGCGGACAAAGGCGCCGTCGGGCGATTCTTGGCCCATCAGGTTCAATTCGTTCTCCAACATGCGCTTGTGCATGTTGAAGCGATCCAGGGGGGCGTCGCCGTCCCCCAGGTTGGGAACCAAAGCCGCCTTGAATCCCACCAGTCCATTGTCGATGGGCTGCATCAACCGATCGTACTCTGGATAGGTCTTGGGGCGACCGAACACCGTGGTGATCGTGACTTTCGCCTTGTTGGTCTCCAACATGCACGCTGGCTGGTCGGGCTGAAAATAGTAGTGAAAGTTGTACGCAGCCGCGCTGTGCCCGTCATCGGTCTTGGAGCAATCGCGAATGTCACCGTAGGCGATGCTGCCGGGCTCGACTGGTACGGACGCCGTAAACACAGTGGGATCAATGTCTGCGAGGGCAGGTACATCGCCTCCCCGCAATCGACCGAGCATGTCGACCACGGCTTCGTACTCCACGGTCACGGTGTCAAAGTCTTCGGTCACGAGGACCACGTTGACGCGATCGGCCAACTGGTTAAAACGCCAATCATGG
>CAUZBV010000321.1:0-4880 GCA_963578115.1 Myxococcales bacterium | reverse complement strand
TCGTCGTTTAACACCACGTTGAGGGCACCAATGGTCACGACGCCTACATCGGGGTCGCTGATTTGCACGATGGTCCCGCTGATATTGTTCTTGGCCGCCATCGCCGAACCCCACTGGATGTACCGTACGTTGAAGCGATTGCGGTTCAGCGTCTTTGTGACGAGGCCGTTGCGTGCCACGAGAACATTCCGTGTGATGCTCAACTCAATCTGGAAAGGAAACATGCGCCGGGCCATGAGGATGATGTAGACAACGAGCACACCCACAACCCAGTGCTCCGCGGTGCGAGGCCAAAGGTAGATGATGTCCATGATTTGGTATGCCAGGTAGAGCACGGCTGGGATCACACCCAAAAAGACAGCGGGTTGGAACCACCGGCTGCCGGACGCTGAAAATTCAATGTCGGGTTGGCGGGTTCCGTGGATCATGGGGACGGTTCGTTCCTGATCGGGCTCTTGCTTGGGGTCGACCTTCTTTCGCCTAGTCTATCGGGTTTGGGTGCAAGCGAAAACCCTCCCCCAAGCCTTTCGCTTGATCGCCATCCATTGACACTGCTGCGGCAGTGCGAGAGTGTCTGGGGCGTGACCGCTTCCGTTCCAGAGTTGGTGCCGTACGGTGAATCCATCCGCATCCCGCAAGCGCGAGATGTGCGGGTGACGGAACGGGTGCGCGCCGTCATCGATCATCCGGATTTTCAGCGGCTTCGACGTGTTCGGCAGTTGGGACCCACACACCTGGTCTATCCGGGAGCGGTCCACACTCGATTTGAGCATTCGATCGGCGCATACGGGGCTGTTCAGCGTTTCGTTACGAGCTTGTTGCGCAACCCAACCTTTGCGAGCAGTGCGCGCGAGAACGATATTTTGGCCGTGCTGGCCGGTGGGTTGTGCCACGACATTGGTCATTATCCGTTCGCTCACAGCTTGGAGGCCCTGCACCGGCGAGGTCGCGAGACGCCGCGGCATGAGGATTTGGCCGGCCTGTTGATCCGTCGCGGCATTGGCGACATCTTGAAGCGTTCGTGGGGTGTGGATCCCGAGCGCGTGATTCGGCTCATTCAATGGAAGCGTGAGCAACACACGGATCCTTTGGAGCGGGTCCTGTCCAGCGTTCTCTCCAGCGCTATCGATGCGGACAAGATGGATTATTTGGAACGGGACTCCGTGCATTTGGGGGTACCCTACGGCCAGAGTTTTGATGCAAGCCGGCTCATTGGATCGTTAACCCTCAATGAACGCGAAGACGCGGTGGCCATTCACGCCAAGGGAAAGATCCCCGCCGAGATGTTTATCTTCAGTCGATACATGATGTTCTCCGAAGCGTATTGGCACCACACGGTGCGTGCGGCCAGTGTGATGGTGGAGGGTGCCTTGGCCGATCATGTCACGCGTTTGCAACCCGACGTGGATGCGCTCACGGAGCATCTCCTTCGAATGGGCGACGATGAATTTCTATTGTCCATTCGAGGTGACGCCCCGGGCGACAGTGTCGCCGCCCGCCTGTTGCACCGCATGAGCGGCGATCAACGGCTCCTCTACAAACGCCTGACTACATACAGCCGTGTGTATCAGGAAGAGGAAAAGCGTGCCGCGTACGAGCGATTGTATGCTCTGGAGGGCGACGGATTGGATGAGATGATGAAGGCGATCGGTGATCGTTTGGGTTCATTGTGTGGGATCGGCGTCCGCCCCGGCGATGTGTTGGTCGACACCCCACCCCGTGACAAGGACCACCCGGAGACGGTGGACGTGTGCTTCCGCGGTGTCCGTGGCCAGCAATCCTATCCGCTCCACGAGCTGAGTGGCGTGGTGGCAGGGGTACACCGGGATTTTGTGCAAGTCGTGAAGAAGATCCGGGTGTTTGTCTCTCCGGAGTTGGCAGAGCGGGCGCGCCCCATGCAGCACCGCGTGGAAGAAGCGATCTTGGAGGTTGTTCTGGCATGACACAGTC
Source organism: Myxococcales bacterium (assembly GCA_963578115.1). Lineage (GTDB taxonomy): Bacteria > Myxococcota_A > UBA9042 > CAUZBV01. The sequence goes on along the minus strand of CAUZBV010000321.1, from coordinate 2,930 downwards.
CACCACCCCTTCTGCTCCCAATACGAGACCCAAGCTATTGCGCGATCCCGTTCATGACATCATCTCGTTCGACAAGTCCTGTCCGGTGGAGCAGGTGCTCCTGGCCTTGATCAATACACCCGAGGTTCAGCGCTTGCGTCGTGTGCGCCAGTTGGGGTTGACCAATTTGGTCTACCACGGCGCGGAGCACAGCCGCTTTGTCCATTCGCTGGGTGCGACCGCCATGGCGCGGCGCATGATGGACACCCTTCGTCCGGATGGGGACGAACGGGAACGGTTGGTGGTGCTCGCGGCGGTGCTCTGTCACGACCTGGGGCACGGTCCCTTTAGCCATGTCTTTGAGCGTATCTCTGGAAGTCACCACGAGACGATCACCCAGGAGCTCATTACAACGCCAGGGACCGGTGTCTACGATATCTTGGTCGCTCATGACACGGCGTTGCCCGCCGATGTGGCGGCCTTGGTCAGTGGCGACTCCAGTGACAATCCAATGAGACACATCGTCTCTTCGCAACTGGACGCGGATCGCTTTGACTACATCTTGCGCGATGGTCTGGCCACCGGTGTCCGTATTGGGGTGTTCGATGTGGAGCGGATCTTGAGCATGTTGGAGGTGCGCGACAACCGCATTTGCGTCAGCTTCCGGGCGCTGGAAGCCGTGGAAGGGTACCTGCTCGCACGCTTTCACATGTACAAGCAGGTGTACTTGCACAAGACCTCACGCGCGGCGGAACGGATGCTGGAATCGCTCATTCGACGAGCCCGGGATTTGTCCGCGTCGGCCACGTACACGTTCGACTGGTTTCCCGATGGCCCCATGGCCCGTATGGTCCGCGGTCAGCTCAATGGAGGGCATGACATCGCACAGTTGGATGACATGGATATCTGGTATGCCCTCAAACGCTGGGCAAGCGAATCGGATCCCATCTTGGCCGAGCTTGCGGGAGGATTGGTGTTTCGACGTCTTTACAAAACCCTACCCGTCACCGAAGAGGACGGAGGGGCTCGGCTTCGTGCGGATGCCGTGGCGGTGGCGACCTCCATGGGCTTGGACCCGATCTATCAAGTGTTGGAAGACTCGTCGGTAGACACCCCGTACAAGCCCTACATTCCGGGTGAGAGCCATACCAATGAGTCCATCCAGATCGTGCAACAGGACGGTACCGTGCGACCGATTGAGCAAGTATCCGATGTGGTCCGCTTGCTGGGAGAGTTGCGCTATCAAGTGCGTCGTCTTGTGGTGCCCTCGGTGGTGGCAGAGCGTCTGCTCGAGCGTTAATGAGGGTGTAGAGGAGTCTCCTCGTGACCGACCTTGCCAAATATTTGTCGACCAAACAGGTCGCCCAACGCTGTGGCGTTCATCGGAAGACGATCGCCCGTTGGGTGGACGCGGGGGTGTTGCCGGCGGTGTATACGACCGGGGGTCATCGACGTCTTTTGGCGATGGATGTGGAGCGTTTTCTTCAACATCGCCGCAATTTGCATGCGGTGCGAGAGGAGCCGACAGCCGGTTTTTGTGTGCTCGTGTCGACCGACTCTTCACTGATTGCTGCGCTCCAAAATGCGGTTCGTGGATTGTCTCAAGACATTCACGTTCGTATGGTTGCGGAGGTCTTTGATGCAGGTCTCGTGGCGGGCACCCTGCAACCACGTCTCATTTTGGTCGACGAGTCGGTTGCGGGCTGCGATCCCGCCACGGTGGGTGCTGCGGTCCTGCGGCGTCAAAGCGATGGGAACGTTGTGGCTTGTTTGGAGACGCCGACGAAGGCCCGCCGCGCGCAGCTGGCGATCAATGGTGTGCGTGCTGTTTTGACAAAACCGGTGTCGACAAGCGACTTACGACTCGTCCTTGAGATGGCCGTCCGTGGCGTCGGCGACACGTAGGGTGATGTTGAACGTGGCGCCCTGACCGCGGGTGGACCGGACGCTGATGGTGCCGCCGTGGCGTTGGATAATCTTCTGGCAGATGGCGAGGCCAGCCCCTGTCCCTTCGAATTTTTGACGGCTCTCTAGACGCTTAAACATGCCGAAAATTTGTTCGTGGTATGCCGGCTCGATACCGATGCCGTTGTCGCTGACTTCAATGCGAATCCAGTCGTCATTCACCGTTTCCCACCCGAGCGTCACCTCTGGGTTTCTGTCCGGTGAAAACTTCACCGCGTTGGTGATTAGGTTTTCCAACACCGATCGAATCAACGCCGCATTGGCTCGTACCGTGGGCCAGTCGGGGGGGACCTTTAAGTCGACGTGGCGTTCCATGAGCAAGCGCGAGAGGCTGTCCAAGACCTCTTCGATGACGGTGCCGATGTGCACCGGCTTCATGGGGAAATCACTGGTTCGAAGCTGAAGCCACTCTCTCAAGCCGATGAGCAAGGCATCCATGCGGTCATGGGCTTTGCGGACGCGTTCTAGAGGTTGCACCAACTCGGGATTTTCTTGTTTTTCGACGACTTCGATACTCTTGTCCAAGAAAAAACGGGTGCTTCGGAGGGGTTCGCGCAAGTCATGTGTGGCGATGGTGATGAGGGTCCGCAGCTCATTGTTTAACTCCACCAGCCGCTGTTGTTCGTCGTAGATTTGTGCGTTGGCTTCTGCGAGCTCTTCGATCAAGACCGATCGTTCTCGTACCAGCCGACAAGCACGTGCCGCGTTGTGAACGGTGGTAAGCAGGGTGTTGGGATCGACTGGTTTTTGAAGGCATGCGAAGACATGTCCATCATTGACTGAACGAATGACTGTCTCCAGATCCAGCACGCCGCTCAACAAGATCCGTGAAGCCACTGGTTGCCGATCGCGACATTCGGTCAACAGGCGTTCACCACTCATGCCTGGGAGTCCGTTGTCGACGATGAGCACATCGAACTCCTCCTGTTCGATGATCGAGAGCGCCGAGTGACTGTCGTCGGCTTCCAACACGTGAAACTTACTTC
>CAUZBV010000320.1:0-4885 GCA_963578115.1 Myxococcales bacterium | reverse complement strand
GAATCCACCTCACCGGAAGGACCGACGGTGGACTCCCCCCCACATCCGAAACTCAAGAGACACGAACCACTCAACACCAATCCGACAACACTCGCCTTCATTCAAGCCCTTCCTCCGCCAAGGTCACCGGACCCCGCACATGGCGGTCTTATTGATGGGGTCTCCTAAAGTCATTTTGGAACCAGTTAATGGCCTCTTGAATGGCCACATCCACCGACGCCGGCTTGTATCCCAACTCGTTCTTGGCTCTCGAACTGTCAAAGTAGAGATGACGACCTACCGTGTATCGCACCGATGTCTCAGCCATCATGGGCTGCTTGTGAGTGATGTGATCCGCCAAGAAATCGCCAACTTTACCCAGCGCAATGCCCGCTTTGGGAGACAACGTAAAATGCCGAACCGATAGATTCGCCATGCCACTCACCTTTTTTATGAACGTATCGTACCCCAAATTCTCTCCCCCCAGAATGTATCGTCGGCCTCGTTTTCCGTACAGAGCAGCCAAATAGTGGCCCATGGCGACATCACGCACACCAACGGCGTTGAAGCCACCGGGGAAAACGACCGGAATCTTCCGCAATATTCCCAAGATGATGCGACCGGTGGGTGTAGGCGCCACATCCCCGCCTCCAAAAGGAAAGGACGGGTTTACAATGACAACGGGCAGGCCCTCATTGCAAAGCCGCATGACTTCCAACTCAGCGATGTACTTGGAGAGTACATAATCACTGGCATTGTCCCAGTCATTGAACAGAGTCTCTTCATCACTCACGGCCTCTCCATCGCGATGCCCAACCGCCGCAATGGACGACGTATAGACGATGCGTTTCACCCCCGCCTCCTTGGCGCTGACCAAAAGTCGACGGGTCCCATCCACATTCACATCAAACATTTTTCGCCGCTCCGGAAGCCAGATGGCGTAAATGGCGGCCATGTGAAAGAGGGTGTCGCACCCGTTCAACGCCGCTGCGCAGGCCGCGTCGTCCCCGAGACGGGCCTCAACCACCTCAATATGATCGCGAAACTCCTTTAGGTTGGGGGCCGGATCGCCCGGCAGAACCATCACGCGGACATCCACCCCCTCGTCCAGCAAGAGACGAACCAGATTGGATCCAATGAAACCCGAGCCACCGGTGACGAGCGCTTTCTTGGGTCGATGCACAACTCGTTTCGACATGGTAATTGCCCCCAACCCTTCTCCACTGCCTTCGTGGGACAGCGCAATGAGTTCGAGCCCCGAGCCTAGCACAACTATGAGAGCGCTGGCAGTGCTGCGCAGAGCGTCGAACGCAATCCCCCGAGATCCCTCGATGAAAGGGCCAAAACTCCGCCCGGATCAGCCATCGTGAGAAAGCCTAAGCCAAAACGCAGCAGTGCTGCCCCTTTTGATACCCGTAGAGGTCGCTCATGAAAAGCCATCCTGATAAGCGAATTAGTCAAACGATTCCAATGGGTTACATTGACCAATCCACAGGGGCTATCTGGTGGGTTGACGCCGGTGTTGGATGGCTTAGGATGGTCGCGGGTAGGAAGCCTTGAAAAAGCCGACAGGACAGCCATCGACAACCCCCTCGCGGGTCGCGACGCAAACCAATGTGGTCGTTTCTCAACCGACCCTTGCGATCGCATGTACGCGGGATCACGCTTCCGTAGGGGACCGTATTCAGTACCGCATTCGGTACGCAAACACCGATGCCAACGCCCTCACCCAAATTCAAATCCAGTGCCGACTGCCGGAACCCCTCCAGTTCATCGAAGCTTCTGAGGGACAACATGACGAACAAACCCACCAAATCACGTGGTCCATGGATACGCTTCACGCCGGTGAAGTGGGTGAAAACACGTTCGTTGCGCGACTCAGTGCATTGGCTGCTCACAGCAAAACCATCGACTGCGTCGCGACAATGGACTGCGCAGAAGCCGAATCGGTTCGTATCACAGCAGCGCCGCTGACCGCGACCACACCGGAGTTAACCCTCCGCCACACGGTGAGCGCGCAGCATGCATCTCCCGGAGACGTGCTACTCCATACGCTGGAGTACGAGTGTCAAGGATCGTCGATGGTGCCCCGAGCGCGACTGAAGGCCGACATTCCACCCTCGTGTGAGTTTGTCTCCGCGACCGCGGGCGGCAAAGTGGACCGACGGGGCAAGACGGTCAAGTGGCCATTGGGCACCCTCCAACCCGGTGTCCGCGATTCGGTTCTCTTTACGGTCCGTGTCTCGGATGTCTTACCCACCGGCACCACAATGGCTCAAAGCCAATCTCGTATCGAAGCTCGTGACCTCGCCAAACCCATCGAGTGTGCGTCTCCCAAGACGAAACTTCACGGAACCGCTGTACTTCATGCCCAGCTCGAATCATCCGCTCGACAGGTTGCCCCAGGAGATCGAATCACCCTCCGCATGGTGGTCACCAACGCAGGCAATACGCACGCCCAAAGTGTCCAGGCCCTTCTTCGGCCCATGGGGAAAACCCGTGTCGTGTCCCCCACCAATGGTCGCTTGGCATCCAATGGCGCCACGGAGTGGGACATGGGGGACGTGCACGCCGGTGCAACCGCGACCTTGGAATGGGAGGTAGAGCTCGACTCCCCCTTCCCTCCCGGTGACACCTCCTTGGAGCCCGTCGTTTCCATCACAAGCGCTGGCACCGACCCCATCACGGCCCGAGCACCCGACATTCAGGTGTCGGCACAACCGCTTCTTCGCATCGTGCTGGAAGTGGACCGGACCGTCGCCACGCCCGGCGAATTGATGACATACCATGCCCGCATTGCAAACATCGGCACAGCCAACGCCCGAAGCGTCGTCGCCACACTGGCTCTGCCCGATCATGTGGACCCCGTCCCAGAACAATCCATGGGCCAATTTCGTGCGTCCAAACGCGACATGGTCTACCGGATCCCGGCGTTGCCCGTCGGTGGTGAAGAAGACTTTGACGTGGCTGTTCGCCTCAGTGATACCTTTCCCGCAGGCACCACCGAACTCATGGCGAGCACCCGAAGCAGCTCACCCAACGCACCCAGTGCCCAGTCGGAGATTGTGACCACGCGCGTTGAAGCCGAAACCGATGTGCGCTTTGAAATCACTCCCGACACGGCGACGGTTCAGCCTGGTGACGTCTTGCGCTTTCAAGCCAATGTCGTCAATGCGGGCCAAGCCCTTGCGGAAGGAATGACCGTACGCATACCACTCCCGAAGGGATTGACGGTGACGGGAAAAGAGCGAGGGCTCACGGGCGACAAGAAAACCGATTCGCTGGTGTGGTCGGTGGGGGATGTGCGTGCCCAACAACAACACACGGTGTCGTTTGAAACACGTGTTGAGCCCAGTTTCCCAGCGGGTGAAAACCAGGTGGTTTTGAATACGGACGTCCAGTGGACGGGTGGTTCTCTTCAAGAAGCCAGCACAGCGCTCCAGATTGCCGCCAACCCCGCCTTGGCGATGACCCTTCAGTGCCCCCAAGGGACCGTATCTCCAGGGGACCCATTTCTCATCAACGTTCGGTTTCAGAACGAAGGAAATGCGCGCGCCACACACTGCGAGCTGACCCTGACGCTGGATCCGAAAGTCTCGATCACCACGACCCGTTCGAATGTCCGCACGGACAAAGACAGGGTGGTCGTGGACATCGGGTCATTGAACGCCAACGAAAGTGGGGCCATCCAACTGGAAGGTGTCTTTGCACCGGAATTTCCCGCGGGGAAAACCGCGATCTCCACAAGCGCTGTGCTGCACTGTTCCGAGGGCGCTTCCATCGAAACCGAGGGCCTGCTCGGCACCGTTTCTGCCGCTTTCCAGATGACGTTGCGCATTTCCGTCGACGAGACCGAAGTAATCCCTGGCGACGCCTTCTCTCTTGCCGCGGAATGCACCAATGGGGGCAACTCGCCAACCGGGACCTTTACCGTGGAATGCGTCCTACCCGACTCTCTCACGGCCATCCAATCCACTGGAGGCGATACGCGCTCGACCGATGACGTGATCCAATGGGTGGTGAATGATTTGCCCGCTGGACAATCCACATCGCTCGGGGTGCGGATTCAAACCGCTGGGCAGTTTCCGGCAGGGGACACATCCCTTCAACTTCCTATTGAACTCCTGGGCGACGATGGGCTCCATGAAGCCGTCCGTTCGCCCGCGATCCGGGTACGAGCAACGCCGGCGCTTGGGATCTCCTTGGATGCAAACCCACCGACAGCGGTCCCCGGAGATGTTGTCACGTACCGAACGATCGTCACAAATACCGGCACAGCGGACGCACAAAACGTTGTGACGTCGTTGCGGCTGCCCAGCCATGTGGAGCTCATCTCCGAACTATCGGTCGGAAAATACCAGCCCTCGAAAGGGGACATGGTCCTTCGCATCCCAACCTTAGCGGTGGGTGCCCAAGAAGAATTCGACGTAACCGTCCGCCTCAACGACACGTTCCCCGCAGGCACCACCGAAATCACCGCGCAGACCAAGGGCTCTTCGCCCCATAGCCCCACTGCTCAATCCGAGATCGTGACCACACAGGTAAACGCCGAAACCGATGTGCAATTTGAACTGGCGCCCACTACAGACACAGCACGCCCCGGCGAAACCCTGCGCTTCGAAGTCCATGCCATCAATGCGGGTCAGGCTCTCGTGGAAGGGATGGCCGTACGTATTCCGCTCCCCGATGGATTGACCGTCACGGGACAAAAAGAACGCGGATTGACGTACGATAAAAAGACCGATTCCTTGCTGTGGTCCGCGGGTGACATTCGGGCCAAGCAGCGATCCACCATCTCGTTTGAAACACGTGTTGAGCCCCAATTCAAAGCGGGAGAAAACCGTGTTGTTCTCACCAGCGAGGCCCAATGGACAGGCGGCTCACTACAGGGAGTCAGCAAACCGCT
>CAUZBV010000319.1:0-4889 GCA_963578115.1 Myxococcales bacterium | reverse complement strand
CTATGCCCTCGACGTGTCCGGGGAGGCCCCCAGTCAACCGGAACTGGAGGAGGAGGCCACTCGTATGGCGGAAGCCGTCGATTTGGGTGAGGCACCCTCGGAAGTGGAAGTGGAAGAGGAAGCCACCATGATGGCTTCAGCGGAAGATGTAGCCGCCGCCGTCTTGGCGGCGACTCGCGTCGATTCGGAACCAGGAGCGATGGCCATTCCCACGGCTGAGCCCGTGTTCGAATCCGTTCCGCCTCCGTCGAAGCTCGCTCCCACCGTCAAGGCGGCCCCGCCGAGCGCTGGCGTGCCACGCTCTTGGTTGATCGGTGGTGCTGTGGCCATCGCTGTGATCCTGTTGGTGCTCTTTTTGCCCTTCTCGGATCCATTCGGGTTGTATGGTGATGGCGAAGAGGATGCGAAGGCCAAAGGGGATGGCTCATCCGTGCCGATTTCAACTCAAAATCAAGGGACGAGTGTGTCAGGGATCGCGCGCAGTCATTTGCCCGGAGGATTTGATGTCTATGTGGGCGTGAGCACCAGCGGAATCTTAAATGCGTCTCTTTTGGATTCCTTGTTGGATGAGAACGAGCAAGACGCTCTGATCAGCGAACTCGAAAACAAGGCGGGTGAAATCAAGACGGCTTTGGATGCGGGCGAGGCGAGCGTTGACGACATTGAGGCCCTTGCCCTTGCCTATGGAGGCGACCGCGGTGTCTATGGATCGCTCCAGTTCTCCAGCGAGGTTGATCTCGAGGCCATTGATGGCGCCATTGGTGACATGGATGGGGTCACCACCAAGAAGTGGGGAGAAGTGGAACAAGTCTACGTGCATGATGCCATGCGTGCGGCCGTGTTCACGGAGGACAACGGCGTATTGGTTGGGGGCCAGTTGTCGACGGTTCAATCCGTTCTCGAAGGGGACGACGATGAGCATCCAGGCAACTTCCTGCAAGACGAAAACATCAAGGCTGTTGCCGCGCACTTGGATTTGGACGCAACCGCCTGGGCGATTGCAGCGCCGGAAGACCTGTTTGGAATGATTCCCCCTTCCGACGGGTCCGCCTACGGGTCTCTGGTGCCGGATGATGTGCGGGAGGGGCTGATCGGAGCCGGCATTGCGGTGCATATGGACAAAGATATCTTCATCCAGGTTGCGTTCTTGTTTGAAGAGACGGACCAAGCCGACGCGGTATGGATCATGTTGGAAGCGTTAAAAGAGAACGAGGTGGCCGACAAAGACGGACATGGTCACGGCCAACTCCAGAAGCTGCTCGACGAGTCGGAGAAGGGCTCCGATATGGAGAAGATGATCCAACTGGTTCATGCGGATCTATACAGAGCGAAATTCAAAGTGAAGGGCGATGTGTTGACCATCGCCCTGCGACTCAACGGGGAACTGGTCAAGAAAGTGAAGGAGACATTCATGGCGGGGAATGGCTAATCGCGGACGTTCCGCAGCCCTGTGGGTCAACCCGTCGCCGATCGTTTTTTGGGCATTTTCTTGGTGCCCTCCATACCTTGCTTTACTTTGAGATCCTAGGTGGTTGATTAGGAGGGTATGTGATGGAGGACTTGATCGCGACGATCGCGCTTGTAGGGGGCGTTGCTCTTGGCATTGGTCTTACGGCAATGTGTGCACGACTGGTTTTGTCATTTCTTCCTGCGGTTGATGAGCTGGGCGGACCCCAGACAGACCCGTAGGTCGTTCTTCCCTTTTGAGAGAAAGGGTTTCAATCCGAGCATTGTTTGGTGTGTGACGGCGGTGTTGGCGCTGGGGGTCGTGGGTCCCGGTTCGGCGTCTGCTGCGGGTTTGTATGAGCGCGCCCTTTACGGAAAGCCACTGGTAGAAGGCCTGGGCTTTGAAGGCGTATTGACCATCTTCGACGAGACGCCGCGCATGTTTCGCTCTTTGGGGCGCAAACCAATGCGCTCTGCAGACAAACCCCACCATTATCGGTATGCATCCGGTGCCTTTTTGTTGACGGTACAGGCCGAGTATCGAGACGGTCGATTCATGGTGGACACCATTCAGTACAGCCGGGATCCGGGGCGCAACATTGCCACGGCACGGGGCATTCGGCTGCAGGATCCTGTCGGACGGGTTGTGGATGAGTATGGCAATCCAGATCAGGTGGATGGCAACGAACACTTTTATCGACGCCTCGGGGTTTCTTTTTCCTTGGACGAAGGCAATCGTGTTGTGGCGATTGCAGTGTTCCGCCCCGAAGACGCTATTGTGGGACCGGAATCTGAAGTGACAGAAAAAACGATTTTCACCGGCGGCGAAGCGAAAGTCAGTTCCGGCGCTGAAAACGCGCTCCTGGATGCGCCGGGTCAATTGGGGGTTCGCCTCACTCTTGGACCCGACTGGCGCCTGATGGGCCACCCCACCTCCAGGGACCTTACGGCCCTTGGCTGGGAGGGGCGTGTCATGCTTCGGCTTGTTCGGTGCCGTCGCTGCGGCAAGCGAGTATCCCGCACGATGAAATTGCTGGAAGGGATCGCGGGTCCCAATATGCTGGCTCCACGGTTTCGCTCCATGGACCGGGAGGCTCTGCTCCGTGTGGGTGGGGAGGCGGGACTACTCGGTGTCTATTCGGGGCTTCTTGGTGGCCGAACGGCGTGGCTCATGGCTGTGAAAAAACGTTCTGACTGGCTCTTACTGGTCATGACTGGTGTTGATGCCGAGCATTTGACCAGCGAGGCTCAACGAGGAATTGTCGATATTCTCAAAGGCATCCAACTGCTTCCCTCTCCCTGACTTCCTCACAACATCTTGCGGAACTGGAAGGACAACCAATAGCGTAGGCGTTCAATCCAACTGCGTTTTCGGACGTCTTGAATGGTCACTTCACGGCACGCTTCGATGTCCTTTTGAAGGGCATCCATCATTTTCTGGCCGACCTCTAAATCGAAAATGCTGGCGTTGACTTCCAGATTGTAACGAAGGCTCTGGTGGTCCAGGTTGTAGCTCCCGATGGTGGACCATTTGCCGTCAATGGCCGCCATCTTCGCGTGCAACATGGATCTTGTGTATTCGAAGATCCGAATGCCGCGGCGCAAGAATCGACCGTAAAGGTGGCGAGTCGCCCACGCAACGATCGTCACATCACTGAGGCCGGGCACCATGATGTGAATGGTCACACCGCGGCGTTTGGCTCGATAGAGAGCCCGCCGAATGTTTCGGTCCGGTAGAAAGTATGCATTCGCAATGGAGATCTGGTGCTGTGCTTGATTGATGGCGTGGATGTAGCTACGCCGGATGCGGAATCGTTGGGCCATTTCGCTGTTTCCGAGGATCGCAACGAACGTCGAGCCGGTTTCGGCGGGTTCGGCTGTTTCCGGAGGAGCCACTTTCGCCCGACGTGCGTTGGAATGTGTTCGAACCCAGGTATGCGAGAAGAGGCGACTCAAGTCGCGGACGGCGGACCCTTCAATGCGAACACAGTAGTCTCGCCACCCTTGGCCCCCTTGTTCCTTGGAGAGGAAGTCCTTGGAGAGATTGATGCCTCCCACGAAACCAATGGTGTCGTCGATCACCAGAAGTTTTCGGTGATTGCGTCGGAGGAAACCGCCGTGTGGGCGCCATGGGGCCAGCGGGCGATATTCCAGGCATTCGATACCCTCGTCGCGCATGGTGTCGAATATCAGTGGGTCTACATCCACACATCCAAAGGAGTCGTACATGGCTTGCACACGGATGCCGTTGCGATGTTGTGCGATCAATGCATCGGCCACTTGCCAGCCAATGACGTCGCCACGCCAAATATAAAACTCTGCGTAGATGGTCTTGGTTGCCGATCGGATGGCCTCCAACATGGCGGGAAATGTCTCGGCTCCATCGCACAGTATGTGCACGGCATTGCCTTGCCGCACGCGCTGGCGCGTCGGGGCAAATCGCAGTGAGCCTTCGTGTACAGACTCCATGCACAGGGTCTAAACCATTCCACGGCGGATTGCCACCGAGAAGCGAACTTTCTGACGTTCCTTTCGTCCGTTCAGTCGCGTGCTTTAAACCGAGTTCCAGAGGAATCTGGAGCGTCTGGTGGTTGCGGGTTTGTGGGCGAGCCTCTATCATCGGGACGACACGGCAATGATCGAAAGGTGGCACTCGATTGTCAAAGGAAGTTTCTGGCAGCGGTAAAGGCAAGCAGTGGGCCAATTCAACCGAATTGACGACGCCCGGTGTCGACACGGATCCCGCGGAGACGCGAGAGTGGCTCGATTCGTTGGACATGGTGGTGGAACATCACGGCATGGAGCGGGCTCATTATCTCCTGACACGTCTGCTCAAACGCGCAGCCGTGGACAAAGTGCGCCTGCCGGCGTTGGTGCAAACGCCCTACGTGAACACCATTGCACCCGAGGATGAACCCACATATCCGGGGAACGAGGCCATCGAACGACGAATTCGACGGTACATTCGGTGGAATGCCGTGGCGATGGTCATGCGTGGAAACATGCGCAATCCGGGGTTGGGCGGTCACTTGGCGACCTATGCATCGGCAGCAACGCTCTATGAAGTGGGTTTCCAGCATTTCTTTCGTGGAAAAGAGAAGGGTTCGGGGGATCAGGTCTATTTCCAAGGACATTCATCGCCGGGCATTTATGCGAGGGCCTTTCTGGAAGGTCGCTTGACGACAGATCAGTTGGATCACTTCCGTCGTGAGGTAACGCCAGGGAAGGGACTGTCGAGTTATCCGCACCCTTGGCTCATGCCGGACTTTTGGGAATTTCCGACCGTCTCGATGGGGCTGGGTCCGATCGCTGCCATTTACCAAGCTCGTTTTAACCGCTACCTGCACAGTCGAGGGATCTGCGACACATCCCAGTCTCGTGTGTGGTGTTTCGTTGGAGACGGTGAATCCGACGAACCGGAAACATTGGGTGCTTTGCACTTG
>CAUZBV010000318.1:0-4893 GCA_963578115.1 Myxococcales bacterium | reverse complement strand
ACCTAGCCCTTCCGTGCTCTGTACGTCGACCGCGAATTTCTCCATGCTCGTCACTTCGCCACCGATGCTGTTCGGGCCCCCAGGCACCGGGAGCACGTGGACCTGCATGTTGGCGCGAAGGCTGGCGAAGACGGAAAAGGATGCCGCGTTTCCATTGAGCGCAAAGGTGCCTTCCATTTTAAGATCGCCCACCTGGACCTCCGGTACCCCATCGTTGGTACAGGTCGTTACAACCGGGGCCAACATCGGCTCAATACTCAACACCATGTTGGTAACCCCATGCGCGCCCAGATAGGGGGCCAATTCGGCATCCGTGAGGGTCTGCGTCAGATAACCGCCATACCACAGCGCGTGCAGGATCTGATTGGCCAGATCATCTTGAAGTCCGACTTCCACGTGCGAGGTTTTGGGCAATGGGATGGAGGTGGGCGTATGGGGTGTGCAGCTGCAGGCACTCGCGCAGCTGCTGACCGCCCTGTTCACGCAAAGCACGTCCCATTTTCCGGAGCAACAATAGTCGTCCGCGCTGCAGACACAAATCTCACAGGCTTGGAGTCCCTCACAGCCCTGGCTCTCGCTCGGACTGCAACAGGGTCCGCTGCTGCTGGCGAGGCCACAGTCGCCGCGAACCACGGACCCGAATGAGTTGGCGCTCACCTTCTTCTTGGACCCAATGCCCACATCCAGATCAAAGGCGGCCCCCTTCGAGGTGAAATCCACGTCATTGACCTCAACATCCACCTTCAGGGATACCGGCATGGCCCCAGGAATGCCGGGCACATCAAAGGCCAAGGAATAGCTCGTCACTTTGCTCAGCACCTGGGCAAGAATTGGCCCCATCTCGGTCTCCAGCATCGTCTCCATCTGGGCTTCGATCTTGCCGGCGATGTTGCCTTCGAACCAATTGATGATGAAGTTGACCAACGACAGCGCTCCCCCTGAACAGGTGACGTCAAACGCCGAGGTCTCCACCGCCACGTCCGCCAGTGTGGCGTTAATCAACCCCGCAGCGGTCACACTCACATCAAAATCAGCGCTGATATCCACGGTGTCCGCCTTCACTGTTCCGCTGCAATCAGGACACCATGGGGCCACCGCGCTTACGTTCGTCGCCAGATTGTTCAGGACCGCATGGAAAGACATGCCCCCCTTCTTGGGCAGCACGTCCACTTGCCCAACGGTGTAGGTGATGTCCGTCGCGTTGATCTCGTACGTGCACGTCAGCACTTTTTTCGTGGCGAGGGGATTTTGCAACATGCTGTTGATGTCGTAGCTCTTTAGAATCATCCAGGCGAGGGTGGCGATGTCGTCGATGTCGTCGGTGTTGTTGTCATCGAAGAATCCTTTGCCCATCCAAAATGCGGCGGATTCCGCCAAGCCCTCGGGCGAAGAGAAGCTGCCCTTGGGGTGAATCATTTCCCCATAGGCGAATGACTGGGCCACCTCATCGCTTCGCTTGAACGCATCGGTGACTTTCGCTTCCAGAATGTTGATGCCCACATTGGCCACGAATGGGTGCGCGAACGCCCCTGACGAGTCTACAGTCACTTCCTCGCCGTTGATCGCCATGGAAGCGATGGGCCCCGCTGGCGACGCCACCGTGCCGGATATGACCACGTTGGACTCCCCATTCAAGGTAGCCCCACGCACAGGCCAATCGATGCTCATAGACAGCGCGCACTCGGGTGCAGTCAGCGCGACGTTGGTGCACGCGCCCTCCCAGCAATAGTCCTTGGTGCAGTCATTGTCGTCGTTGCAGTCCATGGGTTCCCCAACGCACTGCCCCTCCGCACAACGGTCGATGGGCGTACACGGGTCACCGTCGTCACACATGTCCACGCTGTCGGTGGACACACAGGCACCGGCCTGACACGCGTTGACCGTACATGCGTTGCTGTCGGCGCAGTCTGTATCGTCCACACACTCTGGCGGAGGACCCAGATCGGGCGGAGGACCCAGATCGGGCGGAGGTGTGACCACATCGGGAACATCGGGTCCGACATCGGCCGGGGGAACTGTCGTCTTTGTCCCGCAACCCGATGCAAAAGCGCCCCCCACGAGTACCAGCCAAACCAAAATCACACGCATTGTTGTTCTCCTCGGCCATGCGGGCCACGTACGCTGGTGGGCTGTGTACCGAAGCACTGCCCCTGCGTCAAGCAATTCTCCGCCCATGAACGCAACACTCGTTGACAGTCGGGGGGTCCAACCATAGGATCCCCTCACCTTGCCCCTGTGCAAGGCCTTGTCGAACCGGAGGTGCCCTGTCATGTGTCCTGATTATACCCTATTGAAGCGAACCCTCACGGCCCTGGTCTTGCTCACGACCGTCCTCACATTGTTCGCCTGTGGCGGAAGCACCGATGACCCCACGGCACCGGGACCGGACACCACGACACCTCCCGGACCGGACACCACGCCACCAGGCCCCGACACGACCACGCCCCCAGGGCCCGACACGACCACGCCACCGCCCACGTCCAGCACACTTGGCTCCGTCATTTACGAGCTGGCCATCGAGCTCGACGTGAACGCGGGTGACGACCTGGATGGGGATGGTGAGGGGGACAACGCCCTCGGCGGCATGTTTACCAACATTGAAACACTGACCGGGTCCGTCAATGTCAATGTGGCCTTGGCCAATAACATCGCAAGCGGCATACTCGCCGTTGGACTCGCTTGGCCCGGCGTCGAAGAACCCGCCCTGGGTTCACCATTGAGCAGCGCCGGGTTCAGTTTGTATGTACTGAACCTCGTAGATTTCGATGGCGACCCTGCCACGACGGACGTCTACAAGGTTGGGCCGGGCTCTTTTGTGGAGGGAACCAATATTCCCAAGACACTCTATCCAGGTGCTACCATCACCAACGGCGCACTGGCCGCAGGACCTGGCTCGTTCAACTTGGGATTCCCCTACTATGACGTCACCATGAAAGTGGTCATGGGCAAAGCCTCTGTCACGGGAATGGCCACCAAAGACGAGGCGGGTGTCGCCCTCAGCAACGGGAGGCTCACCGGGGCCGTCGCCTCGAGCAGCTTCTTGGATTGGATCAACGCCTACGTCGTCTCAGACTGGTGCAGCTGCCTGAAAGACATGCACGGCGATCTCATCGACAAGACGCAGGGCCTGACAGCCGAGGCATGCATCGCTACGCCGGATTCTTCCGCGTGTGATGAGGATGAGGACGGGGTGTGCATTCTCTTCGCGAACCAATGCACGCTCATCATGCCTGTCATGGGTGCCTTTGCGGACATTGACACGGACGCGGACGGCGTGCCCGATTCGTTCAGCGCGCTCATGCACCTCAAGGCCAAGGGGACCACCATCGCAGGGCTGCCCGAATAGGGGTCTGCCCGCAGAGCCGAGATCCCCTGCCCAGTGGAGTAACCGTACACCAGATGCACGGCGGCTTTCCCCCATTGGGGTTCACCCCGCGGGCCACTCCGCGTTGAGAAAACAAGCGCTATTGCCTGTTTTTTGGCATTACTTGTTGGGTTGGCACGGCATTTGCGTTTAGGATGCCCATCAATCGATTTTTCGCCAGCGAAGCGAAAGAGGAGTCTATCATGAGACGCGCACTGCTGATTGGTTTTGCATTGCTCCTGACCACAGCCTGTACGGGCCTGACACTGGGCGAGAACAAGCCGGGCGGTTCGACGAACTTGGAGTATGGATCGATCGCGGTGGATCCCCGGTCTGAGGTCTCTTATGTCCTGGAGACCAAGAAGAAGGGGAAGGTGACCACAAAGACCCTCTATTCCATTCACCCCGATGCGGGAAATCCCATCCCCGTAGCGAACATGACGGGGTTCAGCGACATCCGGATCGTGTTTCCCAAGAACCGCGTGGTGGTGATGGCCGAAAAGAATGGCGTGGATTCGCTCATGCTCTTGGATCCCGACACCATGTCGCTTGTGGAAACCTTGGAAACACCCGGGCGGTATAATGGGATCCGTGTATCGCCGAGCGGACGATTCCTGGCGGCGGCGGATAACAACCAGCCGAACGCGCCCATTCACATCATCGACACCCAGACGTGGGACATCTTGGAAATCCCGCATGACGGTCAATGGCTGGAGGCCATGTGGTTGAACGGGACCGATGAATTGGTCGCCATCGTCTTCTACGAGGGAGCCGGGGCCAACCCGCACGCCCGGCTGTTGTCCTGGTCCATGGAGACCGTCGCCGACGCCGGCTTCGCGGTGGCTGAAGGTGGCTTATGGGCCGATCCCATTCTGGACAGTCAGGCGGATGGCGTGGTCATGGACATGCTCTTCTCGTTCACCTGGGTCGGTATCAGCCCAGATGACAGCACGGCGGTGTTCCCGGTTCGCGTCATCCAAGAAGACGGTGAAGTGCGCTACATGCTCATCGTGATGGACGTCTTGAGTGGCCATCTCCGCTTCGTAGATGACGCCCGTGGACCCGTTGGTTTTACGCCAGACAGCACCACCATCGTCTCCTATCGATACGTGGGCGAGGACCAGACGCCTCAGCTGGTGTTGATTGATCCCGACACGTTGGAAGAGGAGCCACTGGATCTGCCCATGGTTTCGGGACCGCAGTATTTTGTGAGTCACGAGGGCAACTTCATTGTTGTGGCCTCCCAATTCGGCAATGAAAACTTGGTCCTATACGACGTGGACAACAACACCATGGAGACCGTTGCGGGACCTGCCGTGGGTTTGAACGAGTTTGTCAGCCGTCCTGGTCAAGGAGAGCTGTGGTTGGTCGACAACGGTCTCTTTCGCTTGGATCTCTTTACCAATCAACTGGACGCGCAACCGCTGACGTTCACGCCCAATCGCATTAACATCCTGCCCATGCGGGACCAGGTGGTCCTCGATGACCGGAGCAGCAACGAGATTCGTTTTGTCGACCTGACCACATTG
>CAUZBV010000317.1:0-4925 GCA_963578115.1 Myxococcales bacterium | reverse complement strand
CCAAGAAGTGCATTCCTGCGGCCAGCTTCTCCGGACGAGGATCCTTGGGGAGGTCCTTCAACGCGCTGATGGCTTCTGCAGACAGCGTGGTGATTGAATCGGCTGTCTGTGCCGCCGCGAGTGTCTTTGGGGTTGCTTGGTCCCTATTCGGAGCAGGCGGGTCCGCGCTCACGGATGCGCTGACAAATACAGCCAGTATGAAAAGAGGGACTATGTGCAGTCGTGTGCGCATCACGCGAGGGTAGGGCTTGATGGAGGGGTTGTAAAGAGAGCGTTGTATGGAAAGCCACGGTTGGCAGGAATCAATGGAAGGGCTATGCGTCAGGACCCCACGGCATTATACTGGGTCGGCCCGCTTCTCATTGCCCGTGGCCGCGGGTGGACCCAGGTGGCCGAGGACCCGTCATCGTGAACTACGATCTGCCCTATTTCGACCAAATCATCGAGCGGCTTGAGGCGTTGCCCGACTCGTCTCTGGCGCGCGCGTTCGAACGCCACGTGCACTGGGGCTACTTTGCTTCGCCACAGACGGCGGATGACACGGTAGAACGTTACGTGGCCGCGGCGGAAGAGCTCACAAAGCGAATGTGCGCGGCCGCCGGCGTGGGAGACGGGCTGGCCATCTTGGATGTCGGCTGTGGTTTTGGCGGCACGGTAGACCACCTCAACGTACACCTTAGCGGCTGCGACCTGGTTGGACTCAACATAGACGCCCGTCAACTAGACCGAGCACGCGATTTGGTCCAGCCACGCGCCGAAAACGCCGTCACGTTTGTGGAGGGAGACGCCTGTTCGCTCCCCTTCGAAGATGGGCGATTCGATGTGGTGCTGGCCATCGAGTGCGCGTTCCACTTTCGGAGTCGGAAACAGTTCTTCCGGGAAGTCCGCCGGGTGGCCAAGCCCGACACCACGCTCGTACTCTCCGACTTCATCTTGAACGACGATCGGATCGCCGAGCTCGGCAAATGGCTGAAGGCAAACGACGCCCCGTCCAACCCCTTTTACGGCACCAACCGGATTCCACCTTCATCGGGGAGCTACGCACGAATCGCAAAGGGCGCTGGCATGCGACTCACTTTGGACGAGGACATCACCGCGAACACCCTGCCCACATACGCCGCAATGCGCCGCTTGTATCGTGAGGCGGGGTTGGACGATGGGGTCGAGTCGACGACGTATCTGGAGGAGCTCGCCCGCCGCGACTTTGTGCGGTATCACGTCCTCCGTTTCGCGTGTGCGTCGCCGGAGTGATCGCTTCCTATCGCCCTCGGCTGCCTGTGATGAGGCCGTAGTAAGCGAGGAGAGCCTTTTCGCGCCCTTCGGTCTGAATGCGCATGTTGATAATGAAGTGTCTGAGAAGATCCACCAACTCGAGTTCCTCGGCACCCACGCGACCCGCTTCCAGCCGGGGCACCATACTCGACTCCCAACGCCGAGATTCCGTCCGAAGCCCGAAACATCCCCGTCGCCCTTCGCAGAGGTCGACGAGACCGGATGCGGTCACCCGCCACAGCTTTGTAGGCTGTGGCTTTGCTTGGTCCACAACCGTGTCGTAGCTGCGTTGGGCGGCATCGAAGGCAAAGGACCACGAGCGAATGTGATCGGGAAACACCACCTCGACTCGATAGACCGCGTTGCATTCCAGGTACTCGGTAACGGGCCCATCAGCGTGGAGCATCGTGTCCAAATACTGCACAAAGGAGGACTCCATCAGCTGCTCGATGTAGCTGTGGAGCGCGTCGAGCGGATACTCCGGAGCGTTGCGATCGGTGAGCTCAGGGACGGGGGATGTGGGATCGTAACGGAGGCGATCCGTATCGTCCGCGGTCATATGGACAAAGGGCGACGCCTGGCGGTGCACGGTGACCTCCCCACCCTCGATCTCCATGACGTCGCCCGGGTTGATCGTCTCGACCGTCGTCTCGGGCTGCAGGCGTCTGAGATCATCGGCAAAGCGTTGCCGCTCAATGGGAAAGACGTACTGATTCAGCCAGCCCAGTTCATCAACAAAGCGAAATCCCGCCGATCCCGGAACAACAACGTTCGCGCCCAGCGTGATGGCCGCGTCCAAGTTGCGGGTGTGCGCTCTCGAAATGGTGTTCGGTTTGTTGTGAAACACGTTGAAGTCCTGACTGGCGAACATGGCGATGTGGACGTCCAATTGCCCAAACTCGGTACGGAGCCGCGAGATGACCTCCTGCTTCAGCGGCGTGTCGACCTGATTGAGAACCGTCCCCGAGTCATCCTGAAACACGGCGCCACATTCCACGAAATCGTCGGTCACTGCGGGAAGGGGGCAGATGCGCAAGCCCCCGAGCGTTTGAACGTTGAAGGCCTCGAGTATCCGGCAATCCGTGAAACCGATGTGGCGTAGCGCTGCGATGAGGGCAGCGTCTTCGGGGCAGTATACCGGCAGCTCGTGGTCGAGCCGCTTTAGGGTATCGATGTCGAAGTGATCCAGGTGGCGGTGAGAGATGTAGAGCGCGTCCAAAGGCGGTAGCGCATCCATTGCGACCTGGCGGCTCGGGCACGCGGTCACCGTACCTTCCTCGAAGGGGTCGGCCAACACCGGATCGGTGAGGACCCGTCCCCCCGCGGTTTCAAACAACCAGCATGCGTGTCCGACGAGCGTTGCGCGCATCGTAGGCCTCCTCTTTGCGCTCGAATACAGGCGAGCCTGACCCTTATAGCGCCTCACACGTCGCGAGGCCACTACGAAAAGTGGTGCGGTGTCGCGGAGCAAATTCGTTTGCACGTCGCCTCCGGAAAAGGCTCTACAACCGAGCACACATCCGAAGTGGGGCATGAACCCCAAAACCGAGCCACATCAGCCGGAAACACACAGTCGGCCCGGTGCCACATTGGTCACATCCGCCAGTATTCATACCGGTGCGGTTGTTTTCATCGCCTAGGCGGGTTATTCATTTGGCCTCGTGAACCCTGAAATAAGAGGGGGAACCACCATCCTCCAGGCCTTCAAAGACACTAGGAGAGGCACAAAATGACAACTCAAAAGTCAAACACTGGGCAGCATCTGGCTATTGCGCTCGCTCTTACGATCGTACTGACAACAGTCACCACCAGTTCAGCACTTTCTTTCACCGGATCGCTCGCTGCGACCATCGCACAATCAACGTCAGCATGGCCGCCCATTCCGAAAATCAAAAAGCTCATCCCCAAGAAAGTCTCCATTGTTCCACTGGACGAAAAAAACCAGAAGCTAGCCGACAGAGTGAAGGCAGCGTTGGACAAGTACAAACCGGTGGACTCGTATCTCAATGAAGTCAAAGTGGCCGAACTAGAGGCTGCGGGCGTTCACCTGGAAGAGACTCAAACGATCATCTCTGAAGCAAAGAGCAGTCTCAAAGGCATGGACTACAAAGCGCGTGAGCATTATAAGGTCAAAGGCCTGCGCGAGAAACTCAAGAAAGTCCAAGACTATTACTCGACCGCCAAGTCCAACTACAGGACTGTCATGAAGGCAGAGGAGGAAAAGGCCAGGGTCAAAGCGGCTGCTGAACAGTTTGAACGACAAAAGTATCTGGAAGCTGCACGACGATTTTTTCAGGTTTATGAAGGGCTCCACAGGGTCATGCACTGGGCCAAATTTAGTACGGATGAAGGCGCCAAGAACTTCAAGGGAAGCATTGGCATCTACTCTGAAAGCGATGTCACCAAGGCTCAAGCATTGGCCAAGAGAGCATTGAAAGCGTGTACCACGCCGAGCTATGTAGCCGCTGATAAGGAGACCTACCTACTCGCGGATGCCCTTGTTGCTGACAAATACTGCACGGAGGATAGACGTTGCACCAAGATTGCCGGTATCTGCGAGATGGCAAAACCTGAAAACTTCAATCCCGCACTAACCCGTGCGTATCTCCGCACACTGAATGAATCCGCTGCCAAGAGCACAGCGAAAGTCTATGAAAGGATTAAGCTCATCCAGGAAGGAAAGGGCTATTATATGAGGGGCAGAGACTTCATGAACACCATGCGCGAGCTCAATGGCGGCAAATGGGCGGTCAACGCCAATACCGACCTCTTTGTCAATGAGCTCAAGCGAGTGGAAGGCTACTTCAAAATCCTGGGCGCTAAAATGCCAGAGGGTGGGCCCTTTTCTGCGCGGAATGAGGCCAACAAGAAACTAGGTGAAGAAGTTAAAAAACAAATCAACACCTGGGGACGCTGGCCCAAAGATGGCAAATACAAAGAAAGGCACGCCACCGCCGCCGTCAAAAAGACCATGGGGAAATCACAAAAAGCCATCAAAATAGGCATGTGGCAGGAAAACTGGAAAATCAACAAGAACCGTCTTGGTATCACCACCTCGCGTCATAAACACGGTTACGTCATCTCTCGCGTGAAAGGCAACAAATACTGCCAGTTGACGGGGTTCAAGTACGTCGAGACCTACATTGCCGGCGGAAAGTTCCAGAAAACGGGTGGCGTCGGATATGACGGCGTGAACAAACCCGTTACGTGCAAATAAGTCCAACTCAATCATAAAAGGGGTTTAAGGCCTGGGGATACCCCTCAGGCCTTTGTCCGCTTACGACTTTTTCACACTCTCCCACAGGCAGGTGTAGCACCGGGAGCGGCCCCACCCGTAGAGGAACTCTGCCCACTTGAGGTAGAGGACGAAACTGCGATACTTCTCGTCCGCGCCTTCGCCGTGGCGGCTCCGCAACGAGTCGACGCACTCCGCCTCGTTGGACTCCAACTGACGCACCCACTGACGGATCGTGTAGTAGTAGTCCTTGTCCAGGCAAGCCATCGAAGAGAGGCGGATGTCCTTCTGCGCCTCCGAAACCGACACCACCGTCTCAAGCGGGAACTGCGCGCCATCGGGGAAGATGTACTTGTCGAAGAAAGGATGGCACTTGGCCACCTTGGTCGTGGTCATGAACTCGAGCAGGAGTTTGCCC
>CAUZBV010000316.1:0-4928 GCA_963578115.1 Myxococcales bacterium | reverse complement strand
CACATAGTGATCATTGCCATCGGTCCCCAGGCACTGATCATCGGCTGTACAACTCGTCGCAGCGGCCCGAGCCCGCAACTCCGGATCGAACACTGGCAAGCCTCGAAAGCCACCCACCTCAAATGTAGGAATGTGCCAGATCGCTTCCGAATCCATGCTCTTGGTGATCTCAATGCCACCTCGCGCACCAATCAGTGCGGGGCTCCCTGAACAGTCCGGCTGCGCGTAGACCTCGTAGTACACGGTATTGTTACCGCCCGTTTCAATGTTCTCAATGGTCACCTGGTCGCCCTTGTAGGGGAGACATTCGGACTCAAACACCACCGCTGGTGCGCCTGTATTCCAAGTGCCCCGATGAACTGCCACGGAAAATCCGCACACTTCATAGGGCTCCAAAACTCCGCCCTGGATGTCTGGGCATGCCGAGAGCGACAGGTTCAGAGAACCAAAACGACCGGACTCGGATGGAGTCGAGCAAGCCATCGAACAGACGGCGCCCAACGCAAGAAGCGTTCTCATCGGTCGCCTCGCACCATGGGATCGTAATCCGGCGACGCGAGACCAAAGCTTGTGGTGCCGGTCGCGATCTCATCGTCCACCGACAACACCGCCGCCGTGGTGATGATGCCCGCAAGCCCGACGCCGACAGCCGTCCAAAACCACCACTGAGTGTAGAAGGGATCCGCATCGGCCACGGTTGTGGGGAGCTTTGTCGGTGTTTCCTTGGGTTTGACCACGGGAGTGCCGTCCAGGACAGCCTTTTCAACCAAATTGAGTGAAATGGTTTGCGTCTCCTGCGCCTTCACAACCACTTTTTTCACCAAAGGGACATAGCCCTTCTTGACCACTTTGACCGTGTATCGCCCCGGCTTCAGTTTGCGTTTCACAGGAGTCGGGCCCAGCTTCACCCCACTCATGGTCACCAGCGCGCCGGGCACATTGGAAGTGAGCGTCACGAGCACCCTGCTTGGTTTCTTGGGGGGAGGCGGTTTAACCGGTTCTTTTGGTTTGAAGACCGGAATCGGGCCCAGCGCCTGAACGAGCACAAGCGCCAAGGCTTTGGCCCCCGCCGCAGTTCCCGTAGCCTGTTTAACCACGGCCTTTTTCTTGCGGTCATACAGCTTGATGGCCAGATTGGGCGCCGCAGCCGTTCCCGTGGCTTCCGGATACAACACCTGATCTGCTTTGTACTTTTCGGCAATCTTCTGAAAACACTCGGCGTCAATATCGCCACACTCCAATTCGATAATGAGATCCAGAATTTCCTCGGAGGGCGTGGGCAACAACGCAACGTTCGGATAGTTGGCCAACGCGCTACGAATTGCATCCGTGGTTTTTGTCCGCTCGGCACTGCTCAGAGATTCGGATTCAACACGAAGTAACAGAATGCTTGTTTTCTTGGATTCAAATGCCTGTGCCCGTGATGGCGGAAACGCGGAAGTGAGCGCGACTGTGAGCGCGAGTAGCGCGGTGAAATTCAACCCGAATCGTCTTGTCATCATTATTGAGGTCCTATGTTTCCGACCCTTAGCAGACTGATGGGAGAGTAGCGGACCGTTTGGAGCCGTGTCAATCCGTTGGCTCGCCCAATGAAAAAAGAGGGCTACGATTGGCTAGGCACGTCCACCCATTCCAGCAGAGATCCATCCACCGTAATGACGTCACCTGTATCCAATCTCAACCGATTTTGTTGCAACGTCCCGACGGTGGCAACCACAACCACATTGCCTTCTTGACCCGCTCGCTCACCGCCTGTGATTCGAACGCGACGATCGGCGTACGAGTAATCGAGCGTGCACACATCGTAGGGCAGGGGATGCGCTTCCGACACCAGGTCCACCATCACATGGGGGAAGTCGCGCTCAAGGACTTTCACGGTCACTTCCCCGGGACTGCCATCGGCCATGCGGCCCGTGATGATCAATCGAACGTTCTGCTTCATCTCAAAGGTAAGCACAACATCGATTAAATCCAGGTTCTCCACCGGGTGTAGACGCAGAAACGCCACCGTGTCATGCATCCACATCGAAAACCGTCGGACAAAGTCCTCGTCTCGAAGATCGCCCTCGTGGGCGATCCCGTCAATCAGCACACTGAGCGGAAGGGTCTGCGGGAGGTCGCCGGATACCATCGGCTAGTAGCCTATCAACAAAGGAGGAAAAACGACAACTTATGGGTGTGCAGGGAAAGTGGGCATCAGGGACGGTCAGTATGCCACATCAGAACAGTGCTCAGAGTCACAGAATCCAGTTCAGAAACCACCGTATTGCGCACCCCCTGGCGACCGAACTCGCCCACCGTGATCGTGCCACGTCGCTGTAATCGAAGAGGGGTGTGGCGCGCATGACGCGCAGACTGTTGGAGAACACTGACGCGCTCGCCGTCCACTTCATAAATAAACAGGACAGCAGCACCGCCGTCAACGGTCACCTGCCGTGCGCCAATCAACTGAACACGCTGACTTTCAGGCAAGGGCAGCTCCACCGGGAACGACATTCTCGATTGCATATAACGACGGACCATTCGCCCATTGCCGCGTACGTCCGCAGGCAGATGTTGGTAGGAGGCCAACGCTCGGATCCCAGCGGTCCCGGCGCTGGATGGTTTGAACGATTCCGAAACCGAATAGGAAGCCGGCACCGCAGAGGACCCATCAAACAACGCGGGTCGACTCAAAGGCAACGAAGGGACCATGTTCGCGACCACATCCGAGGGCGGCGAATCCACCGTACGGTTCAACCGCGCAACCGGTTCTGGGCTCGGCCACACCACCACCACAACGACGGCAGCCGCCACGAGCACGGACGCAGCGCCAAGCCACTCCACCCATACCGACCAACGCAGTCGCGATTCAGCGCGCTGATCCAGTTCGTCAATTCGTGTGACGATACGCTGACGAAGATAGCCGGGAGCCGTCAC
The DNA here is from genome assembly GCA_963578115.1 of Myxococcales bacterium. Classification (GTDB taxonomy): domain Bacteria; phylum Myxococcota_A; class UBA9042; genus CAUZBV01. Next base: position 2,009 of record CAUZBV010000316.1, on the reverse strand, counting down.
CGGTTTCAGTTTGTCACGCAATGTTTGACGAAAACGATGTTCCGATTCCACCATCGCCCGACATTCGTCACATTGGGCCAAATGCTCGTTGACCTCCGCGCGCTCAGTGGCATCAAATTCGCCGTCCAAATAGAGCGACGTAACCTTCGCGAATTCACCGCAATTCATCGCCTAAACCTCACGCGCGGGTTCATAAACAATGCCTAACATGACTCACTCCCGCCTTCCTTACGGCGCCGAAATGCCTCCAAGGAGGTGGGTTCGTCCTCGGCGTTGGCCTCTGTGGGAGGAAGGATACCCTGCTCGATAGCGTGCATCCGCAATCGCTTTTGAAGCAACTTCCGCCCACGATGCAATCGACTCATCACCGTCCCAATCGGACAATCCACAATGTCTGCGATCTCTTTGTAGGCAAAGTCCTGCAAATCCGCCAACACGACAATGGTCCGGTATTCCAGGGGCAACGATTCCAACGCTTCCCGAACCTTGTCGTGCACCAAATGATGCAAATACCCTTGCTCCGGGTTCTTGTAGAAGGCGTTTCTATCGCTCAGGGGGCCGTCAACCGCTGGCTCCACATCGACATTTTCGAGATACGTCATGTTCCGACTCTTTCCTCGATTGTTGTTGATGTGGGTGTTGGTCATAATACGAAACAACCATGCTTTGCAGTTGGTTCCACGCTGATAGCGGTGGAAAAAACGGAACGCTTTGAGCATGGTGTCTTGAACCAAGTCTTCTGCTTTCCGTGGATCCCGGGTCATATACAGGGCGCCGTTGTACAGGGCGTCCAAGTGCACCAAGGCTTCTCGATGAAAATCATCCTTCTCTCGACCGCTCTTGGTCTTTCCTATGATCATGAACGTCCTTCAAGCATGTGTCCTCTCCCTAAGGGAGTCTTTCCCTTCTGCGACGATCAACCCATCCACCACAAAGTGTATTCCAGAAAAATCCTGCCGCAGCATCTATACGCTACCTGGCTCCAATCCAATGAGACTCGTTTTGGCCTCCTCCACGGTGGCTGGTTCACCGCCGACCGCGCGAACGAGCGCCACAACACGCTCGATCAAGTCTCCATTTCCGGATGCGGCCGATCCATCTGCCAAGTAGATGCTGTCCTCGAGTCCCACCCGAATGTCACCCCCAAGAATACATCCCGCCGCCAACATCGGCCACGGTTGGTCGGACTTACAAACCACTTCCCAACGACTCTCGTTCGGCACCATATCCGCCAAGTGTGCGAGTTGTCTTGGAGCCGCAGGGGCACCGCCGACAACACCGACAACCAACGAGCAAAAGGGTGCGCGGCACAAAACGTCCATTTCCATTAACGGCTGAAGAGCGGCCACATGGCCCGCGTCATGGCATGTCAGGAGGGGTGTGATCCCGTGAAGACGATGACGCCGCAAAATATCGACCACCGTCGCGAATGGATTGGCCAACACCAAATCATAATCAAAGGAACGCTGTCCGGTATTGTATCGAGCCACCGACAATGTACCGATGGGCACCGCCGCCAAGTCGGGTTGCGCTTCGAGACCTGCACATCGCTCTTCCAGCGAAACGCCGATGGCACCCGTATCGACCGCAATCAGAATGGGGCATCGCTCTCGGATCGCTTCGATGACCGCTCGATACTGCTCTGGCCGGTAGCTGACGGCGCCTCCCGGCTCGCGCGCATGAAATAGAACCACCGAAGCTCCCGCGTCATACACACGATGAGCCTCCGCAGCGATTTCTTCGGGAGTGAAGGGCACATTGGCACATTGTGCTCGATGAACCGTTGCCCCGTTAATGGCCGCCGTAATGATTGTTGATCGCATTTCCCTTACTCCAATATTGCAGAACCCACTTCTTTGCGAAGTTCAAAATACGCATCGCTGACCGTATAGACAGCCAACTCCTCAACCGCCCGTTTCAAGGGCAAACCAGACCATCTCACTGAATTCTTTCGCTCGATCTTGAGCATTTCCACGGCCACCTGCAGGTCATTGCACAGCAGCTGCCCC